>JAWPMW010000001.1:2100000-2397500 GCA_033344735.1 Gammaproteobacteria bacterium | reverse complement strand
CGGCCCACTAGCAAGTTAAATTTTTGATCGGTCCCTCCTAATTCAATGTCTGCCTTCATTGCAACAGAGTCATATCCTTGTACTAGCGGATATAAAAATTCATGAATAGCTATTGGTTGATTGGCTTTATATCGCTTATCAAAATCATCTCTTTCCAACATACGCGCCACCGTATGCTGGGCTGCGAGCTGAATCATATCTGCTGCAGACATTTCCCCCATCCACTCGGAATTAAAACAAACAGTGGTTTTATCCGGGTCTAGAATCTTAAATATTTGCTCCTTGTAAGTATCAGCATTTTCTGCGACTTGCTCTTTAGTAAGGGGCTTACGAGTAACATTTTTGCCAGTGGGGTCCCCAATCATTCCGGTGAAGTCCCCAATCAGAAACATTACCTCATGACCCAGATCCTGGAATTGCCTAAGCTTGTTAATAATCACGGTATGCCCCAAATGCAAATCTGGGGCGGTTGGATCAAATCCTGCCTTGACTCTCAGCGGACGCTGCTCTGCTAATCTCTGTTTTAGCTCATTTTCGAGCAAAATTTCATCGCATCCGCGCTTAATCTCTTCTAACACTCTAGCATTCTCCATTATCTGCCTTATTTATAAGCAAAAACTGTAGTTTTTGTTCGTTCAGTAGGTTATCTTCCTCGTCTGCACACCTAAACAATTGACGGCCTACAGGGTACCGACTATTTTTAGGTAAAAAACACCAAAGTAATAAACTAGGACGAGTTCTGTGCAATATCGATCACAATTAGACGTAGATTATAAGCAATCTTCGCCTTATAAATCGCAAAAACCACATCATTACCTCCTCGCAGGAGCTATTGCCGTAATCGTGCTCTCTATTATGGGTGCGGTGATAGCAAATGTTAGCACTCAACAAGAAAAAGAAATTGCTCAATCGCAACTACCAAAATCATCTCAGATAGAAACAATAGAACTTACACTTTCAAATAAATCTGACGCTACTACTGATGTCAAATATGCAGCTCCAACGACACACAGTAAAGACGCTAGCAAATCAGAAATTATCTCAGCTCAAATTCAACCACTTTCTAGTGGCACCCAAAACGTACAGATTTCGACTGATCAGGCTGTAGCAAAAATAGAAACCGTGACGATCAAACGTGGTGACACATTATCTACACTATTTAGTAAGCGTGGGTTGAATACTGAATTGCATAAAATCATGCAGCTTGGCGACAAGGTAAAGGAATTAAAATCTGTTTACCCAAACCAAAAACTTCATTTTCATGTTGAAGATAAAACATTAATTGGCATTGAATTAGAAACTAGCGTTAATCGTAGACTGAAAGTTATCAAACAAGAACAAGATTATTATGTCGATGAAATTGTTCGAGATTTCGAAACAAGAACACAAGTCGCTTCTTCGACAATTGAAAATTCACTATTCCTTGCTGGCCAACATGCAGGCTTATCTGATTCACTTATCATGGAATTAGCTAATGTATTTGGATGGGATATTGATTTTGCCTTAGATATTCGTACTGGTGATCAATTCAGCGTTATTTATGAGGAAAAATATTTAGACGGAGAAAAAATCAAAGACGGCGCTATTATTGCCGCGGAATTTGTTAATGCAGGTGAAAGTTATCGAGCAGTTCGTTATACCGATAGCAAAGGCGAAACTGATTATTACTCTCAAAATGGTCGCAGCATGCGTAAACCATTCTTGCGCACACCGGTTGATTTCGCACGCATCAGTTCTCGCTTTAATTTAAAACGCAAACACCCCATATTAAATAAAATTCGTGCTCACAAGGGTGTCGACTATGCAGCATCTACAGGAACCCCTATTAAGTCTTCAGGTGACGGTAAAATTATTCATCGTGGCACCAAAGGTGGCTACGGACGCACCATCATAGTTAAACACGGTAGTCGCTATAGCACTTTGTATGCTCACATGCATAAATATGCCAAGAATACTCAGATGGGCAAACGCATTAAACAAGGTCAGATCATTGGCTATGTAGGTAAAAGTGGCCTAGCCACAGGACCTCACTTACATTATGAATTCAGAGTAAATGGTGTACACAGAAACCCTTTAACTGTAAAACTACCTGACGCTAGTCCACTACCTAAAAGTGAAATGGCTAGATTTAAATCTGCAACAGCAGAGCAATTTGCTCACCTTGATTTATACTCTTCCACCATCCTTGCTCAAAATCAAAACTAGCGAAAGCAAAATTGAATAACTCTTACATCGGGTTAATTTCTGGCACTAGTACTGATGCAATTGATGCCATCGCAGTGACGATCGATGATCATAATAATATCTGCCAACTTGCATCACTTGCTTACCCCATTGAAGATTCGTTACGTAAGGAAATTTTTTCGATACAAACAGAATCAACCACATTAAAACAACTTGGCGAACTAGATACTCGGCTTGGAGAAACATTTGCTGATGCTGCATTGGCATTAATAGAGACTAGCAAATTAGATGCAAGCACAATTCAGGCGATTGGTAGTCACGGACAAACAATTAAACATGACCCAGATTGTGCAAACCCATATACAATTCAGATAGGCAACCCAAGTATTATCGCCGAGCGCACCGACATTACTACAGTAGCTGATTTTCGACGTCGTGATATTGCGGCAGGAGGACAGGGCGCCCCACTTGTTCTAGCATTTCACCAAGCCTGGTTGGGGAAACAAGATAACTCTGTAGTTCTTAATATGGGTGGCATTGCAAACATCACCGTATTAGCAAGTCAAAGCTCCGAGCCTCGTTTAGGTTTTGATACTGGCCCAGCCAACACATTGCTCGATGCATGGTCGCGCAAACACTTAAACAAAGCATTTGACGAAAAAGGCCAATGGGCTAAAGGCGGCTCTATAAACCAACACCTACTTGATAGTCTTTTAAAGCACCCTTACTTTCGCAAAGTACCACCCAAGTCAGCAGATATTGGGCAATTCAATCTATCTTGGCTAGAAAATTTTTTGCGTTTATTCCCTGATATTAGCCCGCAAGATGTTGCTACGACTCTAGTGGAACTAACAATTGCCAGCATAAAAAATGCATTGTCATCTTGGGCGTCGGGTACAGCACAAGTCATTGCTTGTGGTGGCGGATGCAAAAATGAATATTTAATGGAAGAATTAGCTAAACGAATTTACCCAATTCGCTTAACTTCAACATCTGAATATGGAATTGATGCTGACTGGATAGAAGCCACGGCATTTGCCTGGCTCGCAAAGCAAACGCTATTGAAGAAACCGGGCAATGCTTTCCATTCTACTGGTGCGAAACGACCATGTATTTTAGGCGGAGTTTATTACCAATAAAAAAGCCCGCATTTGCGGACTTTTTTATTGGTAAATAATAACTAAACTTTAGGTTGAAAAAGAAGAACCACAACCACAAGTCGTTTTTGCGTTAGGATTACGAATTACAAATTGCGCACCTTCTAGCCCCTCTGAATAATCAATTTCAGCACCTACTAGATACTGATAACTCATAGGGTCAATCAGTAAAACGACGCCGCCATTTTCAACCGATGTATCTCCATCTTGTAATTCTTCATCAAAGGTAAAACCATATTGAAAACCTGAGCAACCACCGCCTGACACGAATACTCGTAATTTCAGATTATCATTCTTTTCTTCTTCAATAAGTTGCTTCACTTTGCCCGCAGCGGCATCAGTAAAAACTAATGGCACCGGCATCCCTGAATCAGCGACAGTTTGTTGATTAGACGCCATGTTTACTTCTCCGTATAAATACAATCAATAAGCAAAAGACTACAGAACCCGACTAAATTGGTCAACTACTCTAATCGGGGAGCCACTATTCACAATGAGATAGTTTAACTGTTGCCAGTAGTAAGATTTCCCTCATCACCAATTGGGTTTGATTTGGCAGCCCCAGCTGAGACTTTCTCTTTGCTCTTCACAGTTTGCACAGACTGATGGATTAAGCTGCCATTTACTTCCGCACCTACTTCCATTTCCAAAAGTTTGTAATAGACATTACCTTTCACTTTCGCATGTTGCGCCATTTCTAACGTCGCGGTGGAGTAAACATCACCTTCAATCATGCCATTTAAAATTACCACAGGCCCTTTAACATCGCCTTCAACACAACCTTTCTCGCTGACAATCAACACAGTTTTTTCGTTGCTCTCAGCCACCAAGTCACCTTGCACTTTGCCTTCTATATGCAGACCACCTCGATAGTGAATGTCACCTTTAACGACAGTGTTCTTACCAATTAATGTATCTATTTGCGCTGCTTTAATTTTCTTTTTACCGAACATGCTAACTCCCACTAATGAGTTCATTCCAAGAATAAGATAACTGTATAGGTTGCTTGGACTTTGCTTCTGGTTTTATTTCAACCAATATTTTCTTAGGTTCAAAGTTGTCAGGCAACTCAAAGGCACCGTTTAGCCTTTGAAAATATTTAAACGAATACTTAATAGTGTCACTCGCCGCAGCGGCAACATCAAACACTTCAATTCTATGCATTTTACCGTTTTGCTTGCCATCAATAGTGACATTAATTTTTCCTTTAGCAACTCGCTTACTGCGACTGGATTGAGTCAAAAGGAAATCGTAATAATATTCACTTTGCCCTGTAGAACGCAGACTAAAGTCTCGTATTTCGACACCTACTTTAGATTTTTCTGGTGCTAACAAGCTGCGGTAAAAAACTAATTCTTCAGTCAGCTTAAGAATTTCCATTTCTTTTTCGCGCAATGTTTGTTTAGTTTGCTCTGCGGCTTGTAACTCTACCTGCGTTGATCGGGTCAAACGCGCAACTTCTCTTCGCAACGACTTTAGATCTTTATTGGCCTTCCCTAGATCTACACGCAATTCGGCAACACTTTGCTCATTGTCTTCAAATGGCAAGTCAATGCCAGCGGCACCTACCGCATAAAACGCCCACGCGACAGACACAGCGGCCAAGATCGATACCAAGATCTGAATTCTTTTCAATCCCGGGTGATACGCACTCATAGAGATTTTCTCTAATTGCGGGACATTAACCTTAACTTTCTTGTTTTGCATGGTAGTTATTCGTTCAACTTAAGGTAACAAACCAATTGTCTCTATTCCTAATGACTCTGGGATGCCATACATAATATTCATATTTTGAATAGCTTGACCTGCGGCACCCTTAACTAAATTATCAATCACTGACAACACAACAATTTGTTCTTTAGAGACTCGGTTAACCGAAATAAGACAATGATTAGTTGCGCGTACTGCGCGCGTTTCTGGATGCATTCCAGCATCCAGTACCGAAACAAATGCCTCTTTGGCAAATCGTTCTCTATATAACGCCGTTAGGTCTTGCGTATCATTATCAGTGAAGGCATATAGTGTTGCATGAATACCTCGATTCATCGGTAGCAAATGAGGAACAAAGGTTAGTTGTGCTTGCTCAACGGGTAATACACTACTGAGAATGGCACTAATCTCGGGCTGGTGGCGATGCCCGCCAATCCCATAAGCTTTAAAATTCTCACTGACTTCTGAATGCAATGCTCCCACATTCGCAGCTCGACCAGCACCACTAACACCTGATTTTGTATCTGCAATAAGACGCATAGGATCGACTAGCTGTTTTTCAAGCAATGGCAAGAATCCTAAGATTACTGACGTGGGATAACAACCTGGATTGGCAATCAGACGCGCATCTTTAATTTTGGCTCGATTCATTTCTGGCAGACCATAGACTGCTTCTTCAACAAGCGTTGGGCACGTATGAGTTTCACCGTACAATTGCTGCCAAACTTCAACATCTTGTATGCGAAAATCTGCGGCAAGATCAATGACACGTTTACCCGCTTCTAATAGCTTTGGAGCCATCTTCATTGCGGTGCCATTTGGCGTGGCGAAAAATATAAGGTCACACGCAGAAAGTATTTCAACTGAAGGCTGCTGAAATTTTAAATGCGACAAGCCAAAGAAACTTGGAACCAATTCTGACAACAGCTTTCCCTCTTCACTGCGTGAAGTGATGGCAGTAAGTTCAACTTGCGGGTGAGCATGCAGTAATCGAATCAATTCGATTCCTGTATATCCTGTGCCGCCAACAATTCCTACTTTAATCATGTTCCAGAATCCAGATGATATTTAAATATGCATTTCTCGCAAACTTTTAAATTCGCATATGTTTATAGCGTGGCATAATACACGCATGAAGCCGAAGCTGCCGCTAACCCAAAGAATCACCGATAGTTTAGACGAATTTCGCCTACAAACCGCAAAACCTGACGCCCTTATACAGTCATCAATATTAGGACTCTTAGTTGGAATATTGACTGGTTGCATTCTAGTTGCTTTTATTTTGATCATCGATCATTCACTTAGCTTTTGGTTGCCAGGCCATATTGCAGAAAATTTTGAAGATTTAACCCCAGCTTCTCGACTAATCGCTCCAATTATTGGTTCTACCCTGCTAGCCATTATCTTTAAACTCATTGCAAAAGAAGATAGCGCGGTTGGTGTAGTTAACGTGCTAGAACGACTTCGCTACCACCAAGGGTACCTAAGATTACGCAGCTTCATCCTGCAGTTCATCGGCGCATGTATTGCTCTCATTAGTGGACACTCTTTAGGTCGAGAAGGTCCCGCCATCCACTTGGGCTCATATGTAGGCAGTGCATTAGGTCAAACGTTCGGACTTCCTAATAATGCTATTCGCACACTAGTCGCATGTGGCGCTGCTGCTGCAATCTCTGCCGCATTCAATACGCCGTTAGCGGGCGTTATCTTTGCCATGGAAATAATCATGGTTGAATATACTTTTGCTAGTTTTATTCCCATCATTATTTCAGCCGTTGCCGCAACTGGTGTATCACGCAGCTTTCTTGGTGATGAGCCATTAGTCGCTTTTGTTAATATTACTTCTATTTCACTGGCAGAAATGCCTTTTGTGATTTTAATTGGTTTATTGGTTGGCTTTGCATCAACTTTATTTACCACTCTAATCAAACATATCACAAAATTAACTCAACCCTTAGGCATAGGAATTCGCTTTCTAATTGCAGGTGCTGCTACTGGAATCATTGCTTACCAAGTACCACAAGTAATGGGCTTGGGATATGACACATTAAATGCAGCCGTACTCGGGCAAATTCCAATGACATTGTTGCTGATAATCATGATCACAAAATTATTCGCAACGGCAATTTCTGTTGGTTGCGGGATGCCAGCTGGGTTAATTAGCCCAAGCTTAGTGATAGGCGCTGTAGGAGGATCATTAATGGCAATCTTCTTACATCAAATTTTGGAAGTCCCAATAGAAAATTATAGCTTGTATGCACTTATTGGTATGAGCGCAATGATGGGTGCATGCTTACAAGCACCATTAGCTGCATTAACAGCTGTGTTTGAAATCACTGCCAACCATTCTGTAATTTGGCCTAGTATGATTGCTATTGTAGTTGCGCAATTAATCAGTCGGCAATTATTTAAACAGCCCCCAGTATTCGACTTATTGCTGAATGTCCGCGGGTTGGATTTTCATGAAGATCCAATCACGCAGTCTTTACAAAGAATCGGTGTCGCAAAAGCTATGAGCCGAAGTTTTAGCCTATTACCCAATGTAACTAACTTGAATCAAGCACTTCAAGCATTAGAAAATAATCCACAATGGATTTGCATAGAAGACGGTCGCACTCCAACTGTACTCATTAGAGGCGTAGACCTTATTCAATATCTAGAAAAAGAAGACATCGATGAAGATAATATCGACTTAATGCAAATTCCGGCCAAGAGATTAGAAATATCACAAATAGATTTGCGTGCGACGCTTGCTAAAGCAAGAGAAATATTTAATCAAGACACATCTGAAGCGCTATGTGTAACACATTGGAATAAAAATGCTCCTCGTTATATATATGGAGTGCTTACACGCGAACAATTTGAACAGTTATACATGAGGTAACACTATGCTATGGCTTAAGGCCTTACACATTATTTTTATGGTTACTTGGTTTGCAGGATTATTTTACCTACCACGTTTATTTGTTTATCACGCCATGTGCAATGATGAGATTAGCAATGAGCGTTTTAAAATTATGGAAAGAAAATTATTCTTCGGCATAATGACTCCGGGCGCAATACTTACGATTGTATTCGGCACATGGATGCTAATTCCTGCATGGGACGTTTACATGATCGGTTATTGGATGCATATAAAGTTAGGGCTGATTTGGCTTCTAATTTTTTATCACATCTGGTGTGGCTTTCTTGTAAAAGCTTTCAAACTTAACCGCAACACTAAATCACATGTTTGGTTTAGGTGGTTTAATGAAGCACCTGTGCTGGCATTAATTGCAATTGTTATACTAGTCGTTGTTAAACCATTCTAAAACGACCGAATTTTCGTACTAACATTAAATGCAGCAGCCATATAAAGATACCCAACAGCAATAACTGCACACTAATGGGTGCAAAAAGGTCAGGGGCTTTCATCAACATACTCATCAGTGACTCTTCATAATAAAAGAACCATTGATGGTTATCTGGAAACACCACGGTATGTAGCCAATAGAAAAACTTCTTTGCACCAAATACAAGTATCAATACTACTAGCGATGTAAGCACGCTTATGATACTTACTAATAATCGCTTAGATGACGGCATGCCCATTCGAAAAATTATAATCGCAGCTAGCACTATCAAACATAAAATAAATGTCGCCAAACAAAACCAGCCCAGAATATCCAACAGAGCTGCAACATCTTGCAAGTGAATAATCTCACTTTGCGTAAGAAACTGACCTAATTGTTTCCCAGAGGGGCTATAAAATTTAATTGCTTCTAAACCTTGTCCGCGATTTTGTATACAGGTAACAATTTCTGCAAACAAACGGTGGTGCTCACTCACGTCTGTAGCAATGAATTCTTGCTTATATAAATGTCTGGGCATGGTCCGTTCGATCGTTTGATCAATCTTCAATGCAGAGTACCAAAGCGGGTAAAGAAAATTTACTTGCGCTGACAATTGCCATGCAAGCCAAAAACTAATCAATAATGAGCCAAATGAATACAGCACCCACAGCACATATGCTTGTAATGTCTTAGTCATTCAGGAATTCCGTGGCAGCAGATAATTTGAATAAAGCTCATAGGAATGGGACTTTACTCGTATTTCATCGGATCTGCGATCTACCCCATTATGGATGGTATTGACAATCATTCTCATTTGCATTATCTTTACAGCATGTTCGTATGTATCTGCAAACAAGTCACTGATCGACATATTGAGGAAGCTGTTAATAATGGAGCTTCTTCATTTTCAGATGTGCAATCTGAGTTAGGTGTCGCCACTCAGTGCGGTGAATGTAAAAACCACGCACGCCAGTGCATGAGAAATTGCCGCAGCCAATGCCAAAGCAATGCCATATCAGATAACAACCTTCCCAAAGAATTTGTAGTTAATCTCGTCTAAATCAGCTCAACGACAATTTTCAACTCAGCAAATGATAATCAATCGTTTCTACGATTGCATCTTCATTTTCAAATCAATGTTTTACATATTTTTGGTTTATACTTTACTCAATAATCAATTTACATGGATGAACGAAAATGAAAGGCGACGCTAAAGTAATCGAGTTTTTAAATAAGACGCTTAAAAATGAATTAACCGCCATTAACCAATATTTTTTACATGCGCGTATGTATAAAAACTGGGGGTTAATGAAGTTAAACGATCATGAATATCACGAATCGATTGATGAAATGAAACATGCAGACATGCTAATTGAACGCATCTTATTTCTAGAAGGTTTACCCAATCTACAAACATTAGGAAAGCTTTACATAGGCGAATCCCCGGAAGAAATGCTCAAATGCGACCTTCAATTAGAGATGGAGGCTATTCCTGATCTAAAAGAGGCTATTGCTTACTGTGAAAGTGTCAAAGACTATGTATCCAGAGAATTGTTTGAACATATATTAGAAAGTGAAGAAGAGCATGTTGACTGGCTAGAAGAGCAATTTGATAGAATCAGCCATGCAGGCATTAAAAACTACTTACAAGAAATGATGTTAAGTGACAGCTCTGCTGACTAAGCAATTAGAGGGAATTAACAAAATCCAATAGACTTTTACGTTTTTTATAAGTTAGGTTTGCGTAAGCGTCTCTAGAAGAAATTCCTTCTCCTTGATGCCATAAAATAGCTTCTTCAACATTTCGAGCACGCCCATCATGCAGTAGATTGGTGTGCTCATTTACTGTTTGCAATAGACCAATTCCCCATAATGGCGGTGTTCTCCACTCTGAACCAGAAGCATCAAACTCACGCATACCATCGGCAAGCCCCTCACCCATATCATGCAAGAGCAAATCTGTGTAGGGATGAATTTCTTGCTGACTGTATTCAGGAAACTGTTTATCTATCCCTGTAGTAACCGTGTCTATATGACAATGATTGCAACCTAGCTCTGCAAATATCCTCTCTCCCTGCATAACTGATGCGCTATCTAAATTTCTTCTGGCAGGCACAGCTAGAGATTTAGAATAGAAGGTAACAAAGTCCAAGATCTCATCTTCCAGCTCAGGCTCACCACCTGAAGGTTTTGATAAGCAGTGCACTTGTTTATTACTACATGTAGATTCGGGGAAAAAATGAGAAGTAATCCCAATATCTCCAGAAAATGCAGCAGCAACTTGCTGCCTAACAGTTGGCATTGCTGCTTTCCAACCAAAGCGACCGGCAGTGATTTTATTTAATTGTCTATCCCAAACTTGATTTAGCTTGCCAGATACTCCTGCATTAGATTGCTTTTGCGCTCTGACAAAATTCTCAAGTGTTTCTTCAGGTATCGCATCCAATAAACCCATACCGACCATTACCGGTGCTACTCGCGCAGAAAATATTACATTCTCGTGAAGATCACCATACGCTAAATTTGACAGAATAATTTCTGGCCGCCTCAGCGATACTATTTCACCATCAGGAAATTTGAAATCTGATTCATGCCATGCAAGTGTCACTTTCGCTTCAGGCTTAACTCCCTCAACTGCACGATTCTGGATCTGTGAACCGTAAACTGGATCTGCTATCAAACCATTCTTAATTAATGACTGTTGATTTTGATCAGTATATGGAACATCAACACTAACCCTTACAAGCATTGAAATCATCAACTCATCATTATTAGGGGGTCGACCTCTTCCATCTTTCACATGACAAGATTGGCAAGCGTTAGTATTAAATAAAGGCCCTAACCCATCTCTTGCAGAAGTAGAGGCAGGTGCTGTTACCCAGGGGTTTTTAAAAAAAGCATTACCAATAAAGAACCCTTCCCGCCTAAGTAAAGATAAATTTTTTGCCGGCATTGAAAAAGCATTGACTCCTTCATTGAATACCGTAGTTTCTCCACCTGAATATGGGTGCTTCGACTGCGCTATTGAGCAATAGAAGCATAAGATAAACCCTAAATATTTAAACAATTCAAGCATTCATCGAGTATTTTAAGAATTCGTCTTCACTAGATGCATAACCATTTCTATGGTCTGAGTTTGATCTCTTAGTTGATCAATTAATTTTTCTAACCGCAATTTACCTTGATGGTTATTCTGTAGTATTTGTTGATCAAAAGGCTCACCATGTCTTGCAACTTGTGAAATTTCATTAGCAGTCGACACACTAGATTCTAATTGTTCTTTTAGCTGATTATCTAACTTCGAACTTGAGACCAGATCACTTAGCGAAGGACCTTCAATCAATTCACCCTGCAAAGTTTCATACTGACCGAGGTAAATATTTCTTATCGCGACTGTGTTACTTAGTATAGCCAAATCAGTAGTATCACTAAAGCAGGATTGTTCATCCTCTTGAGAATTAGCAATTAAAGCAACACGAATTCGTTCTGCAGCCAACTCACCAAAGCCCAAACCGCCGATACCCAATAACATTCTGTGAACTTGCTCATTGCCAGTTAACCCAGCAAATTCTTTTGCATAACTACCTGTTGATGGATGCCATTGCTCTAGCATTTCTGCAACGTCATTAACAATTAAATGTGTAATCACACCAAGATATCCTGCACGACGATCACAAGGAGGATTTGTGCAGAGATCACTTTGCAAAAAATCTGTATGCGAACGGTTTCCTGATGATGCATTCTCTGCATTCTGATCCTGTCCCCATAACAAAAATTCTACCGCGTGATATCCTGACGCCACATTTGCTTCTGACCCTGCTTTTTCATGCGTTGATTTTACTAACTCAGTGTTAATCTCAGCTTGGCTGGCTATAAGATTCTCATTAGCATGAGGATTACCATCTTCGTAATGGTAATCCTCATTAACATAATCCAGTAATCCTTCATCCATTGGCCAAGCATTCACTTTCCCTTCCCAATCGTCCACATTGGGATTACCAAATCTAAATACTTCCGTTTGTGAATATGTGATATGTGCCTTAATCCAAGCTTTTTTAGCTGTCTCATGTGTTTGACTATTTGGATTTGCAATAAATTGATTAATTGATTGCTCCAATATCACAGCTGTTTTATGCGTATCAGCGAACATTTGATAAGCCATCTGAATGTAGTGATGTCCGACTTGTTTTGAAGTTACCGCAGCCGCAGCCAATGTCGCATTGGCGAAAAATGTTGTGACCATTATCAATACTGTTATCAAAATAGTTCTGATCATTCTTTATATCCTAATAAATACTTTCACTAAATTACGTATCAGACTCCTTAACTAACTGCCTGAATAGCGCTCAATAATGTCAGCGCCATTAGACATGAATTTAACACAAATCTACCTTAAATGAGGATATAAAGCTTAATAAGAATGATTTGCATTTGCACTATTATTGCTATATTCTTCTTCTTTAGACACACAAACATTTAAATAAATCTTCTTATTTTTCAGTAATTTAAAGGGAGTACATCAATGAAAGTTAAACAATTTTCATTCGGTTTTCTCGTAAGTATGTCACTTTTAATTTCTAGCAATGGGTTTGCTGGCGAGCAAGTGACTGTCGACAAGGAAGAATATGAACAGCTTAAAGCCGCTGTAAAATTCCTCATGTCTGAACGAGAAGAAAATAAAAAAGCAGTACAAGATGCAAAACATGCAGCAGAAGAAGCTGCAGCATCTGCCAAAGTTGCAACGGACAATGCACAGGAAGCAACAGAAGTTGCAGAAGCTGCAGCCGAAGCAATAGAAAACCCACTACTTGAAGGCCTACAGAATCTGTCCATTGGCGGCTATGGTGAAGTCCACTACAACAATTTAAACGCAGAAGATGATTCTAGAGATTTAGACGAATTTGATATTCATCGTTTTGTCTTGTTCTTTGGTTATCAATTTACTGAAAAACTGCGTTTCTTCTCTGAGTTTGAGATTGAGCATGGTGGCGTTGAATCAGATGGTGACCCATTAGGCGGTGAAGTCGAAATTGAACAAGCTTACATAGAGTATGACTTTAATAACAACTCAAGCGTATTGGGTGGTGTGTTCTTAATACCAGTAGGCATTCTCAACGAAACTCATGAGCCCGATACATTCTACGGAGTGGAAAGAAATAACATTGAAGCGATCATTACGCCTGCAACATGGTGGGCTGTTGGCTCTAAATTAACCCATGTATTTGATGCTGGCTTCAAACTAGAAGCAGCAGTTCACTCTGGATTAGAAATTCCGACTACTGGGGGCAATGCATATCGAGTGCGTAGTGGTCGCCAAAAAGCATCTAATGCCGATGGTAGCCATGTTGCTTATACGGGTGCAGTCACATACACAGGTGTACAAGGCTTAGAAGTTGGTTTAGCGCTTCAACACCAAGATGATGCATCACAAACTGGTGGAGATGGCTTAGACGATGGTTTCTTATACGCTGCTCATCTTGCCTATGCCGGTAACGTTGGTGGTTTAGGTGTTGGCCTACGTGCTTATTATGCAGAATGGGACTTTGATGGTGATGCGGTTGAGGCTGCAGATGATGATGAGCAAAAAGGCTGGTACATAGAGCCAAGCATCAAACCAATTGAAAACCTTGGATTCTTCTTCCGTTACGAAGATGTTGAGGGGGCACGTGAACGTGATGAGTTCAACCAGTGGACATTAGGTGCAAACTGGTGGTTACATGAACATGTAGTACTAAAAGCAGATTACCAAGACCGCGAGCATGATGAAGACGCAGAAGAAGATCGCGATTTCAAAGGATACAATCTTGGTATAGGTTGGCAGTTCTAAAAATTTACTACTGCCTTACTTAGCAATGCAAAATCAGATAATCTACAGTTACATGCGTAAATCGATTATTACATTGTTAATATTGGTAACCTCTTTAGCCTGTTCATACTCATGGGCTAAGGGGGTTTACCAGTCTCCAGAAGATTTTATTCTTGAAATCTTTTCTAGCACTGCTCCAGAAGCTGAACGTGTCATTGTAAAAGGCGATCTCAGCAAAGAATTAAAATCTATACTTGGACATCGCTATAGTAAAATTCGCATTCCCTATTGGCGTGATGGAGATCGCACAGTTTGGATTCTTGAGAAAATTGGCAAAGAACTCCCAATTACTGCTGGTTTTGTCATTTCAGATAATCAAGTCGAACAATTCAAAGTGCTAGTCTTCAGAGAAAGTCGTGGCTGGGAAATTCGCAATGATTTCTTTACAGAGCAATTTGATGGCGCTTATCTAACGACCAAAAATAAACTCAATCAACCTATCGATAATATCACTGGCGCAACTATGTCAGTGAATGCTATGAAGAAATTGTCTAGAATGGCGCTTTACTTGCACAAACAAGTGGTAAAAGAAGAATAATATAAACCCAGCATTTGCTACGCTAAATGCTCAGGGACAAAAGACTCATATAGACATAACAATAATAAGCACCCATGGCAAAGCTACACATCTGGCACCGATATATCGGAGTGACCGCATCACTGTTTGTGATTGTATTATCCGCAACTGGCCTATTCTTAAATTTCAGTGACACATTGAAACTAAATAAATCTCACATTAGTACAGCTTGGTTACTTAACCACTATAATATCGGCGAGTTTAGCGTCACGTCATTTCAAACGAATGGCCATCTTGTCTCGCAAGCAAGCAATTATATTTATCTGAATGGGCACTACGCACTAAATCTTAAACAATCTTTGGTCGGAGCATTATATCTTGATGACTTTATATTGCTGGCTACTCAGTCAAGCTTAGTCTTGATAGACCATGATGGACAAATTGTTGATGAAATCGGCAAATACACTGGTTTACCTGAAAACCCATTAGGCATTTCAATCACTAGTAATGGCCATCCAGTAATACGCGGTGTTAACACTTACTGGAAAGGCAGTAAGGAGTTGTCGGCCTGGCAGCCATTGAAAGGTCCACACCCTAAATGGGTTGCACCCACGCATACACCTAACGACATAGATAAACTCATTCAAGAACATGCGCGCAGTAATGAGATAAATTACGAGCGCGTTTTATTAGATTTACACAGCGGAAGATTACTAGGTGGCTGGGGACAAAATATTATGTCAATTGCAGCAATACTTTTATTAATACTCGCTTTTACAGGAATAATTATTTGGTTAAGGAAAAAACCTAACCAATAGTTATTAATCGACAGAAATATTCATAATAGGCGCAAATTCAGTTAACGCGCGTCGATAAACTTTACGTTTAAAAAACACTACATCATTGATTGGTTGCCAATAATCTACCCATGCCCATCCGTCAAACTCAGGAATATCTGAATTCTGTAAATCTATGCGACTTTCATCTGACACCATGCGCAACAAAAACCAACGTTGCTTTTGGCCAATGCATTTTGGAAAACAGCGACGACGGACTAGATGAGGTGGGAGACGATACTTAAGCCATTGTTTAGAACTGGCAACGATTTCGACATCGTTGCGGGACAGACCTGTCTCTTCTTTTAACTCACGATATAACGCATCTTCAGGAGATTCATTCTCGCTAATACCACCTTGTGGAAACTGCCAAGCATCTTGTCCACAGCGCTTACACCAGAATAGCTGCCCAGCATCGTTATACAATACAATGCCAACATTAGCTCGATACCCCTGTGAATCTATCATTTTGTTATAGTTTGTTAGAATAAATGCACTAACCCATTCTTTCACATGCACCTAATTGGCGCAAATACACGGTTATTTGCAACTAACTTCTCTAAACTTGACCCTAAATAACCACAATTATAAAGGAGATATAAGTGGCACTCGCTCTTTTTGACCTCGATGAAACCTTACTTGCCGGTGACAGTGACTATTTATGGGGCCAGCACTTAGTGCAGCAAGGTGTAGTAGACGCAGAAATCTATGAACGCACCAATCGAGAATTCTACGAGCAATATAAACAAGGCTGCTTGGATATCTATGAATTCTCTCGATTCGCCTTCAAACCTCTCAGCGAACACCCACTAGAGACACTCAAAAAATGGCGCACAGAATTTGTAGAAGAAAGAATCAAACCGATCATGACTAAAAAAGGCGTGGCTGCACTAGAAAAGCACCGAATTGCCGGCGATCATTTAATTATCATTACATCAACCAATAATTTTATTACTCAACCAATTGCCGAACTTTATAACGTTCACAAACTGATTGCCACTCAACCTCAAATAATTGATGGTAAATACACGGGTGAACTGGATACGCCTTGCTTCGCTCATCATAAGATAGATCGACTCAATGAGTGGTTAGATGTAAGCGGATTAAACTTAGAAGGCAGTTATGGTTACAGCGATTCACATAATGACATTCCATTATTAAATGCTGTTCAACATCCTTTTGCGGTCGATCCAGATGACAACTTGCGTGCACATGCAAATAATAATAACTGGGAAGTAATCTCTTTTAGAAACTAATTGCTACAGACTTTATTTCCGCTAGCCTTATATTCCGCTAGCAAACCGTCTGCTAGTTTTTCCTCATCTTTGCTGAGTGACTGGTATTTGCGGTCATATGGCCAACCATAGCCCCAGCGATACCAATTATAGAAATACGGGCTACCACCAAAGCGCACTCCTTCAAACATGACGTTTGCCAATACATGATCATTCGTTTTTATAAATACACAACGCATCAAAGCTGTATCAACTCTTTCGCGCTGTTGTTCAGTGCCGCCTTTCCAGTAAGCCTTATCATGTTCAACACAGCACTCACACCAATCATCATTATTTATCAAAGATGAATCAGGAAACAAAGAGCAGCCATCGCTAGTGAAAGGAGCTAGTTCAGATTCAGACGAACACCCAAACACAGAAGTAATCAGCAACATAAGCAGAAAGAGCTTAAAAAAAATAAATCGCATAAGAAAGAGTATATATTATTTATTGATACTTCCAGCAAATATTAACTTTTCGCTTACCCCAGTTAAGTGCATTACGTTTATTATTGCCCATATAAATATCAATTTTCTTTTTCCAGCGCTTATTCATTTTATCCAGCACAATAAAATCATTCTTGAAACCTTCGATAGAAACTAATGTGCCATGAGTCAAACCCATCGCGAGCAAATCTCGAGATACTGCAATCACTCTCATACCAGGTTTCAAACGATCACCCCAGGCAGAAATTGTCGGCGTAGAGTCAGTCTCACCTACAGATGATGTATATGCCGTTGCTGTTACCTCAAGCATGCGTGATTTATTCTCACATGCAATCACTGAATAAGAAAAAATAGACACAAATACAGCACAAAATGCAATTACTTTTATTTTTATCATAATAATACCTAGAGGTACTAACACGCACCAAAAGAATAAATTTAATAGAGTAGACTAGTTATAGCGCACCATGTTTGACAAGTAACTTATGAATTGATTCTGCCAGTACGCGATAGCCTTGTTGATTTAAATGCACTGCATCAGATTTATACTCATTATCGCGCAATAAATTGGAAAGCAAATCATTGGCTAACACTAAGTTATATTGCTCAGCTAACTCCTCATATAGTGGCGCCATATCAGAAAACAACTTCTTTTCAGGTACTCCAATTAATACAATTTGAACACCGCTTGATTGCGCTAACTCAATCATTGCTGCTAAGTTTTGCTTTGTTTTCTGCAAACTCCTATTTCGCAATATATCATTACCACCTTGCAGCAAAATTAACAAATCCGGATTCACGTCATCCATCACACCAGGCAATCGTGCTAGCCCTTGAGTTGTTTCTTCCCCAGAGATGCCTGAACTAACAACTTTCCTCCCTGCTAGCTGGGCCAACACGGCTGGATAACTATGGGCATCTGAGACCCCCACTCCCACTGTCAAACTGTCACCAAAAGCAAGAATCACTCCGTCTTGAGGGATTGGCATTAATGAAATTGAATCTGAACATGCTTGCAATAAAAATAAGCAACCGATCAGAACATATAGTGAGACCCTGATACCAAACATGGCTACGATTATTTAACTCTTACTGCCCAGTCTTAAATAGGCAATGCTTAGCATAGTCTTTAGCTTCATTCATGGTCCAATCACCTTTTGCCTTAGAATCAAGATTATTACACCACCTCTCACTACCGACTTCTGCACTACAAGATATAAGTATAAACATAGCAATCGCTATTAATAATGAATTTTTCATAGCTTTCTTTTATTTATTCTAGATAAAAGATTGCACTAATAAGAATTCTGCAATTCAAACAGTTTAAAGTTCACGATTAAATTCTTCTTTGAACCGATCTTTGAATTCAGCGAGAGAGAAGGAATGATTTTGAGTGCCATGATGCTGAATTTTAATTGCACCTAACAATGACGCAATACGACATGTTGTTTCCCAATCCATGTCATTCATTATTCCGTAGATTAACCCTGCTCGATAAGCATCACCGCAGCCGGTAGGGTCTTTAAGCTCATTTACAGCGACAACTGGAATGCTAATTTTCTTTCCATTTGAATAAACTGTTGAGCCTTCTGCGCCGCGCGTCACAATTAGTGCTTCTACGCGTTCAGCAATTTCACCTTCTGATAAACTTGTACGTTCTTGCATAAGTTGTGATTCATAATCATTAACAGTGACATAGGTAGCTTGATCAATGAATGTTTTTAAATCACTGCCTTCAAACATTGGCAAGCCTTGTCCTGGATCAAAAATAAATGGGATGTTAGCATCAGCAAATTGTTCTGCATGTTGGATCATTGCATCGCGTCCATCAGGTGATATTAAACCTAAACTAATACCATCATTACTTGGAATTTTAACGCTATGTGCAAAATTCATTGCGCCTGGGTGAAATGCAGTGATCTGATTATCATCTAAGTCAGTAGTGATAAATGCTTGCGCAGTATAGGAGTCGTTTAATGGTGTAATGTAATCTTGACTAACACCTGTTTTATTCATCCATTCGGCATATGGTGCAAAGTCTCTACCTACGGTTCCCATCGGTTTACCATCACCTCCTATTAAGTGTAAATTATAGGCGATGTTGCCCGCGGTGCCACCAAACTCACGACGCATATCTGGTACCAAGAAACATACATTTAGAATATGTACTTTATCCGGCAAGATATGATTTTTAAATTGATCTTGAAAGACCATAATGTTGTCATATGCGAACGAACCACAGATAAGTGCCGTCATAGTTTAGTTCCCTGTTTTAATTTAAATTATGTTTGAGATATTTATTGTTGCTTTAAATTTGCTTTGATCTTTAAGTATAGCTATATCTATATTCCCACCTATACTGGAATGCTTCTAGTTTTTAGTGATGGTGACAAAGCTATGCTATTTCAACCATTTCAAAATCATCCTTAATTGCGCCACATTCAGGGCATTGCCAATTCATAGGTATATCATCCCATTTTGTACCGGGTTCTAGGCCATCGTCGGGCGCTCCTTTTTCTTCATCATAAATCCAACCACAAATAACACACATATATTTCTTATACACGTCCTGTTCCTCTTTAAGTTAATCCGTATCCTTAGTTTTCTAGCGTGATAAACTGAGTGAATCATATCGACCTAGTGTACTTATGCAAGCACAAAATTTGCGCCCGCCGATTCTATGCTTTAGCGGTCTTGACCCTTCTGGGGGCGCAGGCCTCCAAGCAGATATTGAAGCCATTTCCAGTTGTGGCGGCCACACATTACCAATTGCGAGTTGTCTAACTGTACAGAACTCTGTACAAGCATTCTCTGTTAGCGCAATTGATTCATCCATCATTCAGCAACAAGCCTCTGTCTTACTTGATGATTTACAAGTTGCCAGTTGTAAAATTGGTGTAGTACCTAACGAAGCAGTCGCATTTACTATTGCTAATATACTTGCACAACTCCCTGAAGTACCCGTGGTTTTTGATCCGGTGTTTTCAGCAAGTCATGGAACCGATTTTAGCAATATGGATACCATTAACGCTATTAGAGAATCTTTATTTCCGTTGACTACAGTTATCACACCTAACTTCAAAGAATTGAATACAATCACTGATGATAGTTGCGGTGTCACTACACAAGCAAGATCACTATGCGAACTTGGACCTAAATACGTCCTAGTCACTGGTGCTGACAATGATACTGAGCAAGTGCAAAATAGATTATTCAGTCAAGAGGGCATGCAAGCGCAATATGATTGGCCGCGCTTACCCCATATGTACCATGGTAGCGGTTGCACACTTAGTAGCTCTATTGCCTGTTATCTCGGATTAGGATTAGATATGCATACCGCAGTGGAAAAAGCACAACATTTTACTTGGCAATCTTTAAAAGATGCACAAGCTATTGGAAGCGGTCAATGGATCCCTAAACGCATCCGTTAAATAAATATATCAATCATGCGACAAACACCTCTAGAAGGGCTATACGTCCTCACTGATAACCAACATTATGCTCATCAAGAATGGGCTGAGCGTGTGGAGTTAGCGATTCTAGGAGGTGCTGAGGTTATTCAATTACGTGACAAACAGCTTAGCGACGATGCATTAATTCCTACAGCATTACTACTTAAGCAAATATGTGCGGACTATGGAGTGATATTTATCGTAAATGATCGAATAAAGCTTGCCAAACAAATACATGCCGATGGCGTGCATATTGGCCAACACGATCTAACGTTGCGTGAAGCACGCGACTATTTAGGTGACGATTATTTGATTGGCGTCTCGTGTTATAAGCATATGTTTTCTGCATTGCAGGCACAAAAATTAGGCGCCGACTATGTGGCATTTGGTAGCATGTTCACTTCACAAACCAAGAAAAATGCCCCACGATGTCCACTATCGATCATTTCTCAAGCGCAATATTTATTAGACATACCTATTTGTGCCATTGGAGGAATTACAGCCAACAATTGCCATTATGCGCTAGATGCTGGCGCTGATCTTATTGCCACAACTCATTCGGTTTTTAATGCAAACGATCCAATGTCTGCCGCAAACAAACTCAATCATCAGGTTATAATGCGACGCTGATTTAATCTGTCCACTGACACATAAATTCTGAATTAAGGATATTGAACATGGAATCTACACAGATGCTATTTGAAGAAGCTCAGAAATATATACCAGGAGGCGTAAATTCTCCCGTTCGCGCATTCAAAGCGGTGGGTGGTAATCCTGTTTTTATCAATCGCGCTTCAGGAGCTTATGTGTATAACACCAATGACAAGCAATACATTGATTATGTAGGTTCATGGGGACCAATGATATTAGGTCATGCACACCCCACTGTCATTCAAGCAGTTAAAGAAGCGGTAGTTGATGGTTTGAGCTTTGGCGCACCCACCATTTTAGAAACTGAAATGGCCAAGTTAGTTTGCGAGCTTGTGCCTTCAATGGAACAAGTGCGCATGGTTAGCTCTGGCACTGAAGCTACTATGAGCGCAATTCGTTTAGCACGCGGTTATACTGGACGAGATAAAATCTTAAAGTTTGAAGGCTGCTACCACGGCCATGCTGACTCGCTATTAGTCAAAGCCGGATCAGGCGCATTAACATTTGGCACGCCAAGCTCACCAGGAGTGCCTGCAGATCTTGCAGCACATACATTAACACTACCCTTCAATGATCTTGAAGCAGTTGAAAAGCTATTTGATGATTGCGGCGATGAAATTGCTTGTATAATTGTAGAACCAGTTGCCGGTAATATGAATTGTGTTCTACCTGTCGACGGTTTTTTACAAGGCTTACGTAGCATTACTCAACGCCATGAAAGTTTACTTATTTTCGATGAAGTCATGACTGGCTTTCGCGTTGCATTGGGCGGTGCACAAGAATATTTTAATGTAATGCCAGACTTAACTACTTTAGGCAAAGTGATTGGCGGCGGCATGCCTGTGGGTGCCTTTGGTGGAGCTAAAAAGATCATGGATCATCTAGCTCCTAATGGACCAGTGTATCAAGCTGGTACGTTATCAGGCAATCCCATTGCTATGACTGCTGGCATTGTGACGTTAAATTTAATTCAAGAAAAAGACTTTTATAAAGAACTATCCAAGAAGACAAAACAACTTGCCCAGGGATTAGTAATGCGCGCTGATGAACAAGGCATCCCACTTAGCGTTAATTGTGCTGGAGGTATGTTTGGGTTCTTTTTCACGAATGAGAAAAAAGTAACTACGTTTAAACAAGTATCTAATTGTAATTTAGATCACTTCAATCAATTTTTCCAAATCATGTTAGATCACGGTGTTTATTTTGCGCCTTCTTCTTACGAGGCTGGATTTGTCTCTGCGGCACATAGCATTGACGACATCAATCTTACATTAACTAAAGCCGCTGTCGCCTTTGGTTCTTTATAAAATTTTATTGGCCAAAAGAACGAGCAAATAAAATACCTTTTTCTACCCATACATCAACGCCAATACCATTAACAAAATGTCGCACCGGTTCTTGACCTTCTTGTAGCTTAGGCAGATCACGGAACATTGACTTGTTATAAGGTGCTTGATAGACGATTTGAATATCGCCAGTAACTTGATCCTGCATGCGCAACTGTGCAGCAGTTTCGCCCAAAATTGAGCAATATCGGCCACCAATTAATTGCAAATTATTATCAGCAACAAAACGTGAAGGAGTTAAAGAAAAGTTTATATTAGTAAAATAAGCACGCACCTCATCCATGGACTGACTAGATACCTCCATGGGCTTCATTCGCAAATGATTGTATGACACTTCTTCAGCAATTGACTGAGAGATATTTGCTTGGTTATACGTACTCATCCCCCAAAATAATCCTAGCGCAATCGATGCTATCAATGCAGCAGCAACGGCTCTATATTTTAAAAGATTAGTAGACTTGTTATTTTCATGCTTAGCGCTAATTATTTTTGCGAGGCTTTGCAATTGTTCATTACTAAGCTCTTGCTCTTCCACATAATTTTTGACAACTTTTTTTAGCTCTTGCTTCATGATGCTACTTCCCTATTCGACTCATCAAATTGTTTTTCAAGTCGCTTTCTTAAACGATGAATTTTAGATAGCAGCGTACCTCGCGGCAGTTCCAAGAAATCTGCTAATTCATCTGTTGTGTAACCTTCTACCGCCCAAAAATACATGATTTCGCGCTCTGAGACTGTTAACTGCTGCCAAACTGCTTCTAGCTGATATTGTGAAGCAACAATTTTTTCAAGCGAGTCAGTATTCATATCAACATAAGTCACTGTTTCATCAAATTGCTCTTCATCTACTTTTGATCGTTTCCTACATTCATCGATATAGTGATTACGAATAATTCTTTTTATATAAGCTGACTTATTCTCTACCTTGCCGTTGTCAATATTTAAAAATTTCTCAATACCAGTCTGTAATAGATCATATGATTCATGCTCTTCGCCAGTTAAAGAAAAACAGTATCGATACAAACTATTTAGCTGATCAGCATTGAACATTTTGATTAATGCCTCAGCCACTGATTTTTAATCAGTTTTTCTAGTGCTGTATTTAAACGATTGCCATCTATAAATATATCAGCGATTTCTGATAATGACTTGTTATCTTGTATAGCCGAAATCACACTAAATAAATCCTCATCTATCTTTTTTAATACCACTTGAAGCCCATCTCGATATATACAAATGTGTTCACTTTTATTGGTGATTTCAATCTGCTGGGCAACAGTAGACGTTTGATGAATTTCCCATAACTCAGCGATAGGAAACTCAGAATATTGAATATCTATGCCAGCTTGCAAAGAAAATTTCATGTCGCCAGCTTCATTTACGCATGATTTTTGAAATTCAGCCATGTCTAATAATACATTGTCTGCTGAAAAATATACTTTTTGTATTTTCCATTCCAGTTGCGCCAAATCAGAAAGATATTGGAAATCTACCAATTCAGATCTTTGCATTAACAACTGTTTGAGATAGCTGGGAAATTTATGCCCGTAATCATTTAAGTCATAACTGCTAGACGGGTATCGTTTGTAATAGTTAATTGCAATCTGTTTAAAGTAATCACTCCCAAGGATTTTTTCACATACTGCATATACGCTCATAAGTACTGACACATGTGAGGACCTTACATTAGTACGATAAATTTCAACCCGATCATCTGCGCTCAATTTGCCTTGACTGCTTATTGAGGCAATAATTGCATTATCATATTGAGTCAGAGCACCCCAGAATTGTTGTTGAAGTTTAGATAACATATGTAAGCTCATATACCATGCATAGCCCAGATTTTAATCCATTCATTCAAGTAAACGAGTAGAACTTGTTGGGCTACACATGCATATTTTATTTTTTATTAAGACTATTACTTAGCAGGTTTCACTTTAGCTACAACACCGCCAGTAATTTTTGCACAAGTACCTCCTGGAACATAAACCCATTCAGTATCAGCGTTATCAACTGTCGCCTGGCCTGCACAACCATGTTTGCCATCTAAAGATCCACAGTCATTCTTTCCTGCTTTAGCAATACCTGCACATTTTTCCCACTCTTTAGGCTGATCTGGTACTGCATGAGCTTGGGTTGCTGCAAGCATGCCTACTGAAAGGATAGTAGCAATAGCTGAATCTACAACGATTTTTTTCTTCATTTTCCGTCCTCCGGAATGTGTTAACAAGGAATTACGCAAGCTAGTATTAAATATACTTGCACTCACAGACTTAGACGAAATAGAGATTAATTTGATTGCATGAAATTAAAAATACTCTGGCTACCGGCCTATGAGGAGGTCGCCCACTTATATTTGTAAGTGCAGGCCCTGGCTTGAGTACCTCAGTTTCAAGTAGCGGAGTCAATGCTACTTAATTTACGAGAAAATTAGTTAATAGATTTGATAGTTATTTAGTTAGTAACAATTTATTAGATTTTGTCAGTTGCAGTAAATATGTCTCACCAGCATGACTTATCCACGCGTATCGCCTACCTTTTAATAGATTAGAAATAGATATCGCGTCATTTTGCTGATTTCTTGGATTATGGCTAAGTGCCGTCTGATTAGACATGATTCATGCTCCTATAAAGTAACGATGTAGAATACCAATGTGTAAATGATAATCGTTCTCATTCGCAATTGCAAGGACACTCTCAAAGAAATTAACGTAATTTAAGGTCTAGTTATACAACTTAATTAGGTTAATAATTGAGCTAGATCTAGTCCTTCTTTGCCGATAGGAGGGCACCAGTAATAATTACCCGTGAGCGGTTTAGAAAAAGTAAACAGCGCATCAGTTATGCCATCATCTTCGCCAACCATCCTACTCAATTGCATTTCAAAAGCGTCAAATGAGTGGCTGAACGATACAAACATTAAACCCGACTGTTGATTTTCTATCCAGGGTGATGATCGCCTAACCACATAAGCCGGTGGTTCAAAATCATCTTGCTCTACGCGTTTTACATGTGCGCTTATAGGTGCATCCGAAATTTCTTCATTTGTTAATTTATCTCTGCCGATAATATTATCTTGTTGATTTTGTTTTAAATTTTCAAAATAATCCAAATTATGCAACCACTGTTGTACCGCCACAAAACTAGATCCATCCATCTTGGCACTTTCACCAGACATTAATGCGGCTTGTTCAGCTAATTCTCCCTCAGGATTTTCAGTGCCATCTTCGTAACCTGTCAAATCCAAGCCATCACCATATTTAAACCCATCAACCACATTGATTAATTCAAATGCTGGTTTAGCAATAACTTCAATAGCCCGACCACGGTGTAGTAATTCACCCAAGTCATCTCCACGCAACCAAAACCATAAATCACCTGGTGTTGCTGACATGGGTACCTTTGCTTTACTTAGATCTGGGAATAGATGTAGCCCAGGAATTTCTTTTTGCATGGTAGTCGCGACTTTGATCCCAACACCCATTACCACACTTGTTCCATCCACCATATGTGATAAACCAGATAACACATTTTTTAATTCGAGAGGGTGCTTAATTGCAAACGTTAGGTAACGAGAACGTGTAGGTATATCTAAAAATATTGCGGGTTGACCAGTATGCATAAAAACAACTCAAATAATATTAGTAGCTATAGTATATACGCTAGTGATATCACAGCGAACATAACAGCTGACAAAACTAGCCGGTTTGCTGTCGACCGTATAGCTTGGTGTATAAACCATTAGAGCCTAACAACTCTTCATGACTTCCGTGCTCAGATATTTTTCCGTCATCAAATACGAATACTCTATCCGCCTGTTTTACCGCACTTAATCTATGCGCAACAATAATCGTAGTTCTATCTTGTAGAAAGGCTTGCAATGATTGATGTACTCGCGCTTCAGTCTCAGCATCTAACGCAGAGGTGGCTTCATCAAGTATGACAACATTAGGATTGGTTAATGCCATTCGTGCTATGGCAATGCGTTGACGTTGACCTCCAGACAGTCGAATTCCATCCATTCCCAATAAACTGTCTAAGCGACGCGGCATTTCTTCAACAGCATCACGTATTTGTGCTACTTCCAACACTTCCCACAATTTCTCATCAGATACTTCTCGACCTAAAGTTAGATTCATTCTCAATGTGTCATTAAATAAGGCTGGATGTTGTAATACACAAGCAACATGTTCACGTACAACCTCCATACCAATTTTTTCAGTAGACACACCATTGAATTTAATTTCTCCAAATAATGGTGGATATAAACCTAGTAAAATCTGTACCAATGTAGACTTACCACCACCACTAGCGCCCACCAATGCAACTTTTTCTCCCGAATTAATAGATAGATTAACGCCATTAAGCACATAAGGACCATCACCATAAGCAAATTTTATATTTTTAATATCAACCTTAATTCCTTTTTGATTTAGGAATGGATTTTGCTCATGTTCATACACAGGCTCATTAGGTAAATACATTAGCTCATTAATCCGGCCTAACGCAGCTTTAGCGCTATAGTATGAATATTGGATATTTAACACATCTTGTACTGGCCCCATCATGAACCAGAGGTAACCAAATACAGCAATCATTTCACCGATAGATAAACCAGCTAACAACACCATAATCATTCCTACTGCTCGAAAGATATCGAAGCCAACCAAAAAAATGACAAATGATAGGCGATTAGCTGCATCGCTCTTCCACGAGTAAGCAGTTGAATGATCCCGAACTTTTGCAGCTAGTTTATCTAATCGTAATAAATAAAATTTCTCACGATTACTTGCTCGAATCTGCTGAATACCATCTAAAGTTTCAGTCAATGCCTGTTGAAACACTTCAAAAGCTTTATTTTCATCCTTCTTTAAATGTTTGATGCGTTTACCAACTACCATAGTGAAGTAAATCACTACTGGATTCATTAGCAATATAAACAATGCCAATTGCCAATGCAGCCAAAGCAAAATCGCAGCTACACCAATTATAGTTAGTATTGAAACTATAACTTTACTAACAGTCTCTCCGACAAAAGTATCAACAGTATTTAAGTCAGTCACAAATAGGGATGATACGGTACCACTGCCCACTGTTTCATATTCAGACATAGCAATTGACTGCAATCTGTTTAGCAATTGTGAACGAATTCTATAAATTATATCTTTAGAAATACCAACGAATTTCTTGGTCTGCCATAAATTTAATAGTACAGACCCCACTCTAAGCACAACAGTGACTATTAGAATTCCTGTTATATAAAACAATGGGCTATGGTTGCTACCTGCAGAAATCCAGTTGAAAGCTGCAACCACTTTTCCTGGCTGCTCCAGCAATACTTCATCAACCAGTAATGGAATTAATAATGGGATTGGTACACTGGCCAATACAGCAAATATTGCAATTATATTAGCTGCGACTAAAGTGCGCCGATGTTGCAACGCCAATTTAACGATATATTTAAATGTATATGTTGCAGGCATCTGATTTTTGCTGACTTTTAAAAGTAAATAAAAATACCTTATTCTCTTTCTTTATTTTCTTCTTCATCCATCGATGCACGCACTTGATCCATATCTAGTTCTTTGACTTTTTCTATAACATCTTCTAACTGAGCCGGAGCTAATGCACCTGCCTGATTAAATAGTAATATTTGTTCTCTAAAAATCATGAGTGTAGGAATTGAACGAATTTGACATGCTTGACCTAATTCAGTTTGTTCTTCAGTATTCACTTTAGCAAACACCACATCAGTATGGTTCTCAGAAGCCATCTCAAATGTAGGGGCAAAAGATTTGCATGGCCCACACCACTCAGCCCAGAAATCAATTATTACAATACCGTTTCCTTGAATAGTCTCATTAAAATTTTCAGAATTGAGTTCCAGCGTGGCCATAATTTCTCCTAATTATTAAAATTTCCTTGTGAATAATAGTATTCGATATCTTTTAATGCATCGCTCAAATTTTCCAAACGTACCAGCGGATGATCAATCTCAAGAATACGTTGTTTTTGATCTAATTCAAATGGCAAATATTCTGTCAGTCTCGCAGCAACCCAGTGGGCACTTTGAGGATTTTGAATCTGTTTGTTAAATGGTTCACCTAACTCTTGAATTATCACAGAAATCAAATTTGCCCATTCCTCAAACTTCTGAGGTAATACTTCATCAGTATCTTCTTGCAGATAATCTACCTCACCCATTAGTAATTGATTATCTTGCACTTGGGTACTGCGTATTTCCACTCTAGATTGACCTTGCGCAGTTACACCAAGCAATCCATCAGGCAAAGTTTCCCAATCAACAATTCTGCATGCTGTACCAATACTCAGATGTCTTGCAGCAGCCCCAACTTCACTACCATCCTTAATTAAACAAATGACAAATTCAGTTTCATGGCGTGAGCAGTCCTTCACCATATCTAGATAACGCGACTCAAAAATACGTAATGGTAATACGCCACCAGGGAAAATGACTGAATTTAATGGGAATAGTGGCAGATTCATAATCAGCTTAATGCATAAGAATATGATCTAGCACAAAACGATAGAAATATGCCTGAGTTGTGGAAGAGCTTTCTAGCAAGTTAGACTTAGAAACTCTTAAAACTTGAGCCTTTGACAGCGCTTTACAGCTGCAACTCACAAATTCTCTCGACAAAATACTTTCTGATAACCATTGCTTTTCATCAAGATTAATATGCATATTTTCTGAAATTAGCAATGCTTTACCCTCAACCAGACATAAGTATTCATCAAGAAGGCGGTCACTAAAAATGAGTTCCCCTGCATTAACAGTAGATATTTCTAAACAATTAGATAAGTCATGAAGCACCTCAAGAGTACAATCCTCGAATATTTCTAATTGTTTTAGCTGTGAAGTATCTAAGTCATGATATCCATTATCATTTGCAGTGATTTGATCTTTAACCAACAGAATCTCACCTTCAAATTCAACAGCAGACTTAAATCGATTTGCAACATTTTTCGACAATGCTTTATTAAGTAATAATTTAACTACTTCTGGCACTTCATCTCCAATTGGATCAGGCTCGCTGTTAATTATTTTATATAGCACTGCATGTGCGTCATCGCCTGCGAAAGGAAGTTTACCAACAATCATTTCATATAATAAAACCGCAACAGAAAACATATCACTCGACTGATTCGCTGCTGCGCCATCAATCAATTCTGGCGCCATATAAGATGGCGTACCCATCAACCCAGAATCTTTAGCATCATCAGTATTTAAAATAGAAATACCAAAATCGACTACTTTTACGTTTCCTTCTGGCGTTATCATAATATTACTTGGCTTAATATCACGATGAATAATATTTCTTGCATGCGCATAATCTAATGCATGACATATTTGTGCTGCAATTTTTAATGCGTTATCTAAAGGCAAAGACTTCTCAGCTTTAAGAATATCTAAAAGGCTCTCACCTAGTACATATTCCATTACGATGTAGCCCTCGTAATCACCTACACCTGCATCGTATACCGACACAATATTTTGATGCTGTAATCTCCCTATGGCTTGTGCTTCCGCATAGAATGATTCATTAGCTACTTGATCCTGCTCCCCCTTAGGGTCAAATAATTGAATAATTTTTATTGCAACTTTACGATTAAGGAATGGATCATACGACCTATATAACGCACGCGTAGGCTGAGTGCGTATTACATTCTCAAGAGAAAACTTTCCTATTTTTCCGGTAGAACTTAGACTTCTTCTACGTTGCCGTCTTTCGAGCAATGATTTTCCTTCACATGCACATAGTTCGCATTAATGAGTTAAGCGCTGATTGAGGCCAGTAATAAGTTTGTCACAAACACCACCAAAACCGCCATTACTGAGAATAAGCACATTATCTTGAGGTTGCAAGATTGACAAAAGGTATTCAACCATACGTTCTATATCTGTGAATATATTACTATGTAAACCTGATAATACTTGCTCAATTGACCAATTTAGTTCTCCACCATCATAAATACATAATTCATTGGCAGTTGATAACGCATGTTTCAAACGATCCGCATGAACACCCATTTGCATTGTGTTTGAGCGTGGCTCAAATACAACTATCATACGCTGCTTATCATGCTGTTGTTTAAATGCCTCTAAAGTGCATTTGATTTCAGTTGGGTGATGTGCGAAATCATCATAGATAGTTACTCCATCATACTGACCTCTATTTTCTAAACGCCTTTTAACACCTGTGAAACTAGCCAATGCTTTCAATGATTGTTCAACTTCAACACCCGCATGTCTTGCAGCCCCAATTGCCGCCAGTGCATTCAAGGCATTATGCTCACCCGGTAATGACAATCGCCCTTCATGTTTTTTATTTCCTTGCACAGAAAACTTATATGGCTTCTTTTTATCGTGAACACTATCCAGACGCCAGTAACTAGATGACTGAATACCGAATGACTCACTCTCTGACCACAAACCAGACTCTAATACATGCTGAATATTTTTATCATCGCCATTAAAAATTAATTTCCCTAACTGGGGAAGAATTTTAATCACATGATGAAACTGTCGCTGCACATCTCTCAGATCACGAAATATATCTGCATGATCAAATTCAATGTTATTAATAATTAAAGTGCGTGGCTGATAATGAATAAACTTAGAACGTTTATCAAAAAATGCTGTGTCGTACTCATCTGCCTCAATAACAAAAAATGGCTTGCTACCTATACGAGCAGAAATATCAAAATTATGCGGGACCCCACCTATTAAAAAACCAGGCTCTAAACCAGCATATTCCAGCATCCATGCGAGCATACTTGCAGTAGTTGTTTTGCCATGCGTTCCAGATACAGCAAGCACCCAGCGGCTTTGCAACAAGTGTTCGCTCAGCCATTGCGGACCAGACATCATTGGCCACTGCTCTCCAAGCATCCGCTCTACAACCGAATGCCCTCTTGTCATTACATTACCGACTACTACTTGATCAGGGCGAATATCTAGTTGTGATTCATCAAAACCTTCAATTAAATCTATCCCAGCAGCTTCAAGCTGCGTACTCATAGGAGGATAAACACCTTCATCAGAGCCTGTCACTTGATAGCCCATCTGCTTAGCTAGCAAAGCTAAGCCGCCCATAAATGTTCCACATACTCCAAGAAAATGAATATGCATTTTATATCCTTAACATTTCTGAAATCGAAACGAGCAACATGGCATTAAGCAATGTGTAACCTAAACTGATCGATAAGCCCGCTGAAAAATTTAATTCAGCAGCATGCCTGACAATATGACCATATGCGATAATTATCCAAATAAAAATAATAAAAAATAAACTTTTACCTAGAGCTGAAATCATTTGAGTATTCTGATCTACAATGAATGAGTAAGAACAGATTGTATGTAATAAACCAATAAATATGCCCACACCTAAAAAGGCATTAAACGTCTGATTAAAACGCTCTTTTTTACCTCGCAATATCAATTTAGTGAAGACATATAATAAAATTAGATCTACAACGCTATATACAGCTCCGCTTGATACCTCATAAATTGCAAGCGCATTAATTATTGATAAAAATAAATACAGACAAATAAGCACCTTTTGTAACGCAAGAGAAAGCGGACAGTCCTGTGGTTTCGCAGACAAAAATGCTAGACGAATATAATGTTCAATAATATATTTCATACAATCTAGCGCAAGAATTTATATATGCCGCGCTTTGATGGCGCCGCTAACCAGTTCTCTAAAATTTCCAGCTCCTTTGTTGATGCTGGATGACTTTGAAGATCGCCTGCACGAATAGTACGGATTCTTTTTTCAAGCGCTTTATATTTTTCACCTATAATACCAGCTCGACGCAAACCAATACTATTCAACTTATAATGTACTACTGGATCACGTCCTAACATGCAAAACGGCAACACATCTTTTGTAACTGCGGCAGCACCACTTACCATTGCGTAGTCACCAATACGACAAAATTGATGCACTCCAGCTGCACCTCCAATAATTGCTTTATTGCCAACCTCAACATGCCCACTGAGCGCTGCAAAAGCAGTAATAATGACTTCATCACCCAATATACAATTGTGGCCTATATGCGTGTTACACATCAGATAACAGCTATCACCTATCCTGGTTACTTCTTGATTATTATTAGCACGATGCACCGAACAAAACTCTCGGAAAATATTATCATTTCCGATTTTTAGCCAAGTTTCTTCTCCATGATAAGAAATATCTTGCGGCGCTCCACCAAGCACTATGTGATCCGCAACTGTATTGCGATTACCCATTTTTACATAAGAATGAATAACACTATGCGATCCAATTGACGTTCCCGAACCAATATGCACATTGCTATGCACAACTGAGTATGGTCCAACCTCTACATCATTTGCCAACTCAGCTGAGCTAGAGACTACAGCTGTGGGATGAATATTTGTCATACAGATAGCATCTGGGTCGACATAAACGTTAATACGATTATTTATTTAATAAACGCTGTAACTTATCCTGTTGAACTTCATCAATATCAACAAAAGTAAATCTAATAGAAAATTGGCTTTCAGCCAATCTCAATACTGCTAACACATGACTCAATATAGAAACGACTTCATCTGTTTTAGGGTTTTTAAATTCAGACGTCAAAATAACTAGATCACCAGGTGAAGTTTGGATTCCATCTGGCAGCAACTTAGTCAACAGGGCAGATTCGCACTCAACCCGCATCCCACCTAACGAGATATCTCGAGTGGATACATCAAATCTAGCACCGCTTTGATCCACTAAGGTCACAGGAACGGAAACGTTATATCTTAGATAAGCTCGGCGTTCTATTGAAGACATTTTATTACTCGTTATTCAGCATTTATCAGCGTGATAAATTCCTGTTCATCTAACACTGGTACTTCTAGTTTTTCCGCTTTTTGTAACTTCGAACCAGCTTTTTCACCAGCGATTAGAGCAGTGGTTTTCTTAGAAATGCTTGATGCCACTTTACCACCATTAGCTCGAATTAATTGAGCTGCCTGGTCTCGGCTCATATTAGCAAGTGTACCGGTCAACACATAAGTATTTCCAGACAAAATGCCACCAGAACCAGTACCACTAGATTTTGGCACTGACCAGCGAATTCCAATCTCATCGCGTAATGAGCGTATCAAACGTAAATTATCTTTGAGCGAAAAATATTGGGCTATATGCTGTGCGACCACTGGTCCTACATCGGGTACTTGCTGCAAGTGATCTACTCCTGCAGTCATTATTTTATCTAGGTCGTACTCAAAATACTCTGCCAAGGCTAATGCTGTTGCCTCACCCACCTCACGAATCCCGAGACCAAATAAAAATTTAGCCAAATTGGCTTGTTTACTTTTTTCGATCGCCTGTAGAAGATTTTGTGCTGATTTTACACCCATTCGCTCAAGGTCACTTAAGCTCTTTTCATCTAAATGATACAAATCTGACAAATTCTTTACTAGCTGACTATCAACTAACTGATCTATTAACTTATCACCCAATCCTTCAATATCCATCGCATTGCGCGACGCATAATGTTTAAGCGCTCCTTTACGTTGGGCGGGACAAGAAAAGTCAGCAATACAGCGGGCAACTGCTTCACCTTCGGGACGTACAATTTCACTGCCGCATTCAGGACATTTTTTAGGAAGTTTAATTTTTCTAGCACCTTTAAGACGTCGCTCCAGGACAACTTTAACCACTTCTGGAATGACATCACCAGCTCTACGAATTATCACTGTATCGCCCAAACGAACATCTTTTCGCTCTACCTCATCCATATTATGCAAAGTGGCGTTACTCACTGTTACACCACCAACAAAAACCGGTTCTAATTTTGCAACTGGAGTAATAGCGCCAGTACGGCCTACTTGAAACTCAATATCATTCACTATTGTTATCTCTTCTTGAGCTGGAAACTTATGCGCCGTTGCCCAGCGTGGTGCTCGTGAAACAAAGCCAAGTTCATCTTGATAGCGCTTTAAATTAACTTTATAAACAATGCCATCAATTTCATAATTCAATTTTTCACGCTGTTGTTGTATATTCTCATAGAAGTCCCAACAACCCTGCACACCTTTAACTAATTCTATTAAAGGACATATACGCAAACCCCATATTTTTAATTGCGCTAACATGCGGTAATGATCATCAGGAAGACTTCCGCCTTCAACAAGACCAACACCATAGCAAAACATCTCCAATGGTCGTTGCGCGGTGAGCCGCGCATCCAACTGACGCAAACTTCCAGCAGCAGCATTGCGTGGATTAACAAATTCTTTTTGCTCATATTTACGCGCATCAGCATTCATGCGCATAAAACCTTTTTTGGAAATAAACACTTCTCCACGAACTTCTAATTTAGTTGGAATTTTTCTGCCTTCCAATCTGAGCGGAACAGTACGTATAGTACGCACGTTCTCAGTAATTTCTTCACCAGTAGCACCATCGCCTCGCGTTGCCGCCTGAACCAACAGCCCATTCTCATAAATCAAACTTACCGCTAAACCATCTATCTTTGGCTCAGCGTTATAGTCAATCTCGTCTGCATTACCCAGCTTATCTCTAACACGTTTATCAAATGCCTCTAATTCTTCCAAGCTAAAAACATTGCTCAATGAAAGCATGGGAACAGCATGAGTTACCTGTTTAAATGAATCTAGCGCAGTACCTGAAACGCGCTGGGTGGGAGAGTCAGAGGTGATTAGTTTGGGTGATTTTGTTTCTAACTCTACCAGCTCTCGCATTAAACGATCGTACTCAGCATCAGGTACCGTAGGATCATCAAGAACATAATAAGAATAATCATGTTTGCGTATTTGCGAACGAAGATTGTCAATTCTTTTAGAATTAGAGGTCATTCAAGACAAGTACCGAATAAAGAAATGTGCTACTTACAATAATTATGCAGTAGCACTCTGCCTTGTAGCACGCAGCCCAAATAATTGCACTTGTTCTTTATAGAGCGAAATGGATTGCTTAGAAATTGGATTATGATTTTCATCAAGCAAGTCGCCATTTAAAAATGCTGCCAGTCGTTGCGCATGCTCAACCATAATATTAAATGACTTTAGCTCTTCTTCTGGACCAGGCAATTGCAAAATCATAGTGAGCCCACGGGTTTCAAATGTATCCATATTCTCAAGATCAAACACGCCCGGCTTAAGCATATTAGCAATACAATAGACACTGTGCTTTTTATCGAGTCTTTCTATATTGTAGTGGTATATCCCCATTTCTCCATGTTCTAGCTCCAACTCCGACATCATGCGAACAATCATAGGACCAGTGAACATCTCTGCTTCATGAGCAACAACATGAAAAATCACTAGCATTTCTTTACTAGATTTATCCATTGCCGTCTTTGATACAGACGATACACCAGCTGCTTGTTCACGAACTTGTTTTGCTTCTTGCACACGCTTTGAAATTGTTTCGTCGCGTAACTCTTTACTAACATCTTGAAATTCAGAACGTAGATCATCTGGCAAGCCTATCGCTTCATCAACATCCGCTAGCGGCGGAATATCATCAAGCTCCTCACTTAAATCAAAGTCATTGCTACTCAACTCATCAATTTGACTGCCTTTGGAATTGGTGCGATACCACACATAAATTGCAGCAATGATTATCGCCGCAACAATAACGAGTGCAATGCGTAACTCGAAAGCAGATACCATATTAGCTACCTATAATCTTCATTAATCTAGACAGCATTATCAGGCTGTCGCAAGTTTGACTGCTTCTTCTATATCTACTGAGACCAGTCGTGACACGCCAGGTTCATTCATAGTGACACCTAGCATATGGTCTGCGTAACCCATCGTGCTCTTATTATGCGTAATAAATACAAACTGTACGTGTTTGCTCATGTCTTTAAGAAGCTCACAGAATCTACCAACGTTAGCATCATCTAGCGGTGCATCAACCTCATCGAGCAAACAGAATGGCGCAGGATTCAATTCAAATATTGCTAAGACCAAGGCGACAGCGGTAAGTGCTTTTTCACCCCCTGAAAGCAATTGAATTGAAGACACGCGTTTACCAGGTGGTCTCGCCATGATGGTCACGCCCGCAGTCAGCAAATCATCTCCTGTCATTTCTAAATAGGCTTTACCACCCGGAAATAATCGAGGATACATCCTCTGTATATGTGAATTGACGCGGTCAAATGTATCTTTAAACCGCTCTTTTGTTTCTTTATCAATTTTACGGATAGCTGTTTCTAATGTTTCTAATGCCTTAGTTAGATCCTCATTTTGTGAATCAAGATATTCTTTACGCTCACTTTGTTCTTTATACTCATCAATAGCTGCTAAATTTATTGAACCTAGACGCTTTATTTTTTCTTCAATTTGTGCAACCAACTTTTCCCAATGCGACAATGAAGCATCTTCTGGCAATTCATTTGCGAGCTCCTCCTCAGACCAGTCAAATTGATCTAACTGCTCCTTAATTGTTTGCGCGCGGACCTTAAGCTCCTGCCACTTCATACGCTGCTGATTTAATTGTTCACGTTGTTCGCCAATCTTATTGTCGACACTGATGCGTTGCTCATCCTTATCTCGAATTGTCGCTTCAACTTTTTCAAGAGTGGACCTAGACTCGCTGAGTCTCTGCTCTACCTGCAATCTACTTTCTAGCTTTTCTTTTAATGTCTCTGAAAATTCTTTAATCGGGCGGTCACTTTCAGTAATTGCTTCAGCCAAATGCTCAAGACGCAAATTACCTTCAGACTGCTCCATTTGTAAGCGACTAAAGATTGACTTGGAAGTTGCAGAACGAGTGCGCAAGGCTTCAATTTCTAGCTGTAATGAATGTCTACGTTCCTGCAATTCACTTGCTTGTTCTTTTCGCTCATTAAACTCAAACACTACTACTTCTTTTCGGCCCAGCAGTTGATCTTTACGAACTTGCAAAGCATTTAAATTTACCTGCGCTACTTGGTGGCTCTCTGTAGCTGCTTGTTTTTGACTAGTGTAATCACTTAACTGGGCAGCAATCTCTTCAATAGACGAACGCAATTGAGTATCACGTGCTTGCCAATGCTCTATAGCAGCTTGTCTACGCGATAATTCAGACTGGATTTCAGCATGTTGTTGAAATGCTAGGTTATGTGCTTGCTGAGCGTCTTCACGCTGTTGCTCTTGATCTGATAGCAGCTCGAGCGCAGCTTGATGCTGCTGAGATATAACCGCTATGGTTTCATCGACTTTATCTAATTGATCTGTGAGGTCAGCAATATCTGCTTTTCGACTTAACACCCCTTCACTAGCATCCGCAGCATTAGAATACCGCACCCAAGAAATACTTAACCAAAGGCCGTCAGAAGTAATAACTGATTCACCATCTTGTAACTGTTTACGAATTGCTAATGCTTGATTAAGATTATCTGCAACTAGAATTTTTTGCAGCTCAGCTTTTATTCCTAGGTTGGATTTAATTTTACTAGCTAAGGTATTCTTAGACGCTTGAATATCTTGAGCACTTTTAGACTCAAAGAACATCACATGACCTTCTTGTAATTCTCCTAGCTGAGTTGCAATTTTATCCAAATCAGGCGCACAGATCGCTTCCAAATAACCGTCCAATACTGTTTCAACAGCTCGCTCCCAACCAGCTTCCACTTCTACTTGGTCAGCAAGTCTAGGCGCCTGATCTAACTTTTTGTCACTAATCCATTGTTGCAGCTGTTGTTGCTCACCCTTAAGTGCAGCATCTTGTATGGCCTGTAATGTCGCAAGTTCGCTATTAATTTGTTGGTGCTCAGCTTTATGATCATCTAATTGCATAACCAACTCCTCAATCTTTTCTCGAGACTGAGTAATATTTTCAATTGATTGATCAAGCATATGCTTACAATCATTTACCGCTTCAGAGCGAGTCTCTAAACGCTTTTGTATCGACTCAAGATCATATTCATGTTCGCTTTGCAATAATTCAGTATGCTCTGACTGGTACTTTTGCTGCCGATCCTGTAAGCGATTTATTTCTTGATCTAAAAACTCTATGCGTTGCGAATGCGCCTGCACCTGATGGCTTGGCTCATTAGCTTCTTGCATAAGCTCTTCCCATGCTTCACGCCAAAGCAGTTCTGCCGTTTCTGCGCTAGACACAGCTTCACCCACCTCTTGGTATTGCTCGCTCAGCGATTCAAGTTCAGTCTGCATGATTTGCATTTGCTGTTTAAATTCTTGCTGAGCATCATCTTGCTTTGCCAACTCTTCAACCAAAGCCTCTAAATTTGACTTGGTTTTTTCTAAATCAGTCTCATGACGTTGCTTAGTCTCGGTTGCATGCTGAATTGATTGTTCTAAACGGGAGATATCAGCACCAACTTGATAGAATTCACCTTGCACTTTATTCATCAACTCATTCGCTGAACCATGCTCTTGACGTAACTGTTCTAATTCAGCTTCAAGTGCACGCAAGTTAGCAATTGTTTCTTCTAATTTAGTTTCGCCATGCTCAACACTCTTATGCTGTTCATCAAGTTCTGTGTGCATTGACTGCATACGCAACAAAAGTAATTCAGCATTTGAACGACGCTCCTCTGCTTTAAGTTGTTTATATTTTTCTGCTGCAGACGCTTGCCGTTTCAACTTGGCAATCTGCTTGGCCACTTCTTCGATCAAATCATTTAATCGATCTAAATTTTCACGTGTATGCCGTATTCTGTTTTCTGTTTCACGTCGACGTTCTTTGTATTTTGAAATACCAGCTGCTTCTTCTAGGTGTGAGCGCATTTCTTCAGGTTTAGCATCAATTAAACGCGAGATAGTGCCCTGCTCAATAATGGCATAGCTGCGAGGACCTAGACCTGTGCCCAAGAAAATATCTGAAATATCTCTACGCCGGCAATGCGTGCCATTTAAGAAATACTTAGATTGTCCATCCCTTGTGACTTGGCGACGAATGGCTATTTCACTATAAGATGCATATTGGCCACCTGCCTTGCCCTGAGCATTGTCGAATACCAATTCAACACTCGCTTGACCTACAGGCTTACGATTACTAGAACCTTTGAAGATAACGTCTTCTAATGTATCACCGCGTATGTTTTTTGAGCTAGCGCCCATGACCCAACGGATAGCATCTACAATATTAGATTTTCCACAGCCATTCGGCCCCACGATTCCCACCATATCACTAGGGAATAGGAAGTCTGTTGAGTCGACAAATGACTTAAAACCAGACATTTTTACTTTACGAAGACGCATAGGTTAATATCCAGTAAAATTACAGCTAGTTAGAACAAGTTGTTGAGAGACTAATATCAAAAGATTCTATAAATATGTCAAAAAATATAAACTTATTAGATACATTTGAAAACCCGGAACCAGGTAATGATTATACCATTCGAATCACCACACCTGAATTTACTTGTCTGTGTCCACTTACAGGACAACCAGACTTCGCACAGTTAATGCTAGAGTATATACCCGACCAACTATGCGTTGAACTTAAGTCTTATAAATTATACATGGTGTCGTTCCGGGATACAGCAGCATTTCACGAAGCAATAAGCAATCAAATTTTAAATGCTTTATCTTCTTTAACCAAACCTCGCTACATGCGTCTCTCTGCTGAATGGAATATTCGCGGGGGAATCTACACACAAATAATTGTGGATTATCGCAAGCCAGGATGGGTAGCACCCATTGCAGTCCAACTGCCTTAGCTAACTACCACGTAAACACTGTATGATTAGTGGAATTAAACATTTCTTCAGTGGTTTTACATTAATATTTAGCCAGGGATTAAAACGCTTTGTATTAATACCTTTAGCAATCAACATTAGCATTTTTGCATTGGGTTTCTGGCTTGGCATGGAGTGGTTCGATCGCTTTTTAGTCAAAATGCTACCCACGTGGTTGGCGTGGGCAGAATTTATATTATGGCCAATATTTGCACTAAGCTATTTTCTTATTGTTTTTTATTTATTTGCATTAATAGCCAATATTATTGCTGCACCATTCAATGGCTTGTTGGCGGAAAAAGTTGAATTGAGTTTGAGAAATGACTCATCTCAAAATAATCAATCCGCGATTAAACAATTACTAAAAGAATTACCACGAACTGTTGGCAGCGAAATATATAAACTATTTTATTTCCTTTTGCGCTCGTTACCCATACTAATATTATTTTTAATTCCAGGAATTAACTTGATTGCTCCAATTATTTGGTTTGCGTTCTCAGCCTGGATGTTAAGTCTTGAGTACTTGGATTATCCACTTGGCAATCATGGAATTTTCTTTAAACAAACAAGAGTACTAGCAAAACAGCAACGCGCACGCTGCTTGAGCTTTGGCGCACTAGTTAGCGTATTCACTATGATACCCGTTTTAAATTTTATTGTGATGCCAGTTGCAGTGGCAGGCGCTACTGCTTTATATGTAGATTCAATACATCCCATACAAGAGTAAAAACGTTACTCTTTTAAATATTTCTCAAGTCGTTGCATACCAATTTTTATACGCTTTTCACTTGTTGTATATGCAAAACGTACGTATTGATTTGACTGATACTCACCAAAGTCACACCCCGGCGTAATTGCTACTGCTTTATCTTCCAGTAATTGCTTACAAAATGAAAAACTATCTTCGCTATATTTAGAAATATCTGCATATACATAAAATGCACCTTGCGGCATCACTGGAACATCTATAGCAAGAGCAAGCAAAGCATCACACAAGATATTTCTCCGATGCATAAATATTTCTCTTCGTTGCTCAAGTATATGTATAGTATCATCATCAAATGCAGCTAAAGCTGCATACTGGGCTATGGTCGACGTCGCGAGGTATGTATTTTGAGCAATAACGTCCAGATCACACATATATCTAGCAGGTGCAACCACCCAGCCTGCGCGCCAACCAGTCATGCCAAAATATTTTGAAAAACTATTAATAACAATAATATTGTTTCGCATGCCAGCAACTGTTTCACTATCTATGCCATAAGTTAATCCTTGATAGATTTCATCGATAATAAGTAGTTTATTTTTTGTTGCCAAATAATCTGCAATCTTTAATAGCTCATCTTTGTTACACACAGTACCAGTAGGATTTGATGGGCTAGCAACCAATACCGCAGCCACACCATCCTGCCAGTTTTCTTTTACCAAATTCTCATCCAGCTGAAAGCCTGTATCAGCATTAACTGGTACCGCAATTACGTCACCACCAACTAATTTTGTAACATTACGATTACACGGGTAAGTGGGATCACAAATCATCAACTTTTTATCCTCGCACAACACATAAGACAATATCAGTTGTAACGCACCTGATGCACCAGGAGTAATAATGACTTGCTCCGTCTTAACATTGACACAAAAGCGCTGCAAATAATAATCACAGATAGCTTGACGTAATTCGAGCAAACCCAAAGCAGATGTATAACTAGTGCGTTGATTATTTAGTGCAGCGATACCTGAATTTGTAATTGGTTGCGGCGAAGCGAAATCTGGTTCTCCTATTTCCATGTGTACGACATCTCTGCCTTGCGCTTCCATTTGCTTACATCGCGCAAGAATATCCATTACATGAAATGGAGCTATATCTAATTCTTTTTCCATGGAAAATTTATTTTAACGAGTAAAACTCAATTTATCTCAACGCATCTAAACAGCAAAGTCGTTAGTAAAATATCAAGTTAATCTCTTTAATCTTACTTGCGCTTGTGAAAACTCATCATTCTTTCGCGCTTACGTTGTTGCCTTGGGGTTAGTGTATTATATTTACCTGCGTATGGATTCTCAGGTGTTCGCAATAAAAAGCGTATTGGCGTCCCAACTAGCTTAAGTTTATTACGAAAAAAGTTTTCCAGATATCGAATATATGATTTCGGTAACTTACTAGTCTGAGAGCCGTATAACACAAAGGTTGGGGGGTGCGAACCACCTTGGTGTGTGTAACGCAATTTAATTCTCCGACCCTTTACTAAAGGGGGAACATTAGCCTCAACTGCTTGCTCAAGCAATTGATTCGCTTCGGATGTAGACAGATCAATAGAGGCTGATTTATTTGCAGCAATCACCGCATTCATTAATTTCTTTAAACCAACCTTCTTTTCCGCAGAAATTTTTATTTTTTCAACATACGACAAATACTGATAACGTGTATTCAAAGTATAATCAAGCATATGATAATCATCCTTACTTGCATTGTCGGTTTTGTTTAATGCCAACACAAGAGCACGCCCTTCACGCAATACTATTTCCAACAAAGTGCTATCCTGATCCGCCAACCCTTCTGTAACATCGACCATACAGATAACAACATGCGCCGAAGAAATCGCATCTAAGGTTTGAACAATACTGTATTTCTCAACAGCTTCACGCACCTTGCTTTTACGACGCACACCGGCTGTATCGATCAATGTGAATTCATGTTTATTGAATTCAAATGGAATTGTTACGCTGTCGCGCGTAGTTCCTGGTACTGACGATGTCACCAGTCGATCTTCTTTTAATAATGCATTAATTAAAGTAGATTTACCTGCATTAGGACGACCAATAATTGCAATGCGCGTTGTCGTATCTTGTTCGCCTTGAGACTTTTGTTCATGATGTGGCTCAGGCAATTCACTAAACAGATCTTCTATCATCGATTCGATACCGCGTCCTTGCTTTGCTGCTATAGGGAATAATTTGGGCGCACCAAGTTGATGAAAATCACCTGCAGCGATATCCGCATCAACACCATCAATTTTATTTACTACCAATATGAAATCAATATTACGCTTTCGCAGCATAGAAACAATTGCATGATCTTCTGGCATCAATCCATCTCTAGCATCCACCAAGTGCAAAACAAAATCAGCCTCATCAATTGCATAATCCGTTTGCGACTGCATGCCGACTTCTATTTCATCTTGCTCATCAACGATGCCGCCTGTATCAATTAATACAAAATGTTTATTGTAACGTTCACAAATGCCATATTTTCTATCTCGCGTTAAACCCGGATAGTCCGCCACCAAAGCATCTCTAGACTTGGTCAAGAAATTAAATAGGGTCGACTTACCGACATTAGGTCGACCGATTAGAGCAATGACAGGACGCATATATAAATTCAGCAAAACGAATTGAATTCGAGGTTAGCCTTGCAAACTAATCTCTGATTAATTCGCAGAGATTACAGAATATGAAGCTAGGCGACCATTGCTATCCATGACATAAGTAGTCGCATTTGTAGACATAGAAGAAGTATGAATAGGTTTCTTACTCAAATTTACACGACCAATAATTCGACCATCCTGCTTAGATAAAGCATGTATATAGCCTTGGAAATCACCAACCAACACAGCATTATCTTGTACGACAGGCGCAGAAAGCTGACGATACAAAAACTTATCTTGCTTCCACGAACTTACACCAGTCTCTTTCTCTAACGCCCATACATTGTCATCTTTATCTGTCACATAAACTAACGTCTCATCTACAGACACCCCTGAGATAGACGCTAAATCTCGAGCCCATTTAACTTGACCATTGACTCGACTAACTGCGACTACACGGCCATGAAAACTTGCTGCATAAACATATTCATCATCAATCGCTATCTGCCCATCTACGTCTACCAAACGTTCTAACTCACTTCTTCCAGAAGGAACGGATACACGTGACTCCCAAATTATGCTTCCACTTTCAATTGATATTGCTATTACTTTACCGTTATCCATGCCAGCATAAGCAACTCCGTCGCGCACCACCGGCACACTCGCACCACGCAAAGTTAGCGCTGGCGGCGTTTGTGTTGCAGTCCAAAGTTTTTCACCAGTGCTAGTTGATAACCCTAGAATGCGATTATCATTAGTCCTTATTACGACTACATCATTCGGCGCATGAGCTACTGATACTACTTCACTAGTTACATTTGCAGACCACGCTTCACTACCATTATTACTATTAATTGCAATCACTACACCGTCATGTGTACCTACGACTAGATACTGTGCATTCCCACCCACACCAGCTGATACCGAATGACTGACTTTCCCAGACACGATCACTCGACCATTAACAACATCATGTACCGAGATTTTTCCCTCAGTTTGTGTAAATGCAATTTTGTCATCAAAGACATGCGGCTGTAGTTGGATAGATTTTTCCTCCGCATCACCTCCAACTGAAACCTGCCAGTTCTGCTGAATAAGAACCTCAGGAATAAACTCACTCAACTCATTTGGCTCACGAATTTCAATTTCTACTTTTTCATCGTCACCAAACCATGGAATATAACTACAAGCAGAGATGCTCATAGAAATAGCAAGTGTGAATAAGACACGCATCCAACTAAATTTAATTTTCATCTGACTACTTAAGCGTTACCCAGATTGTCACGTTTCATTATTAAATATTCAACATCATCTGTCGCTGCCGATGAAATAGCTTCATCATATGCCTTACGAGCAGCTTGATGCTCTCCGCGGACCGCATGCAAATCACCACGCAACTCTTGCAACAAAGAGTTATAGGCTAGCGGATATTCTTGATCGAGTAATGCCTGGGCTTTTGGATAATTACTATTAGCAATATGCATTCTAACTAAACGTAACTTTGCCAAGGCAATTACAGTTTCTTGCTTACTGTTATCAATTACCCATTGAAGATTATCTAGTGTTTCATCGGTTTCGCCATTACTTTCTTTTGCTTTAGCAAGCAATAATGCCGCCCAAGATGCATAAGGAGTTGATGAATAATTTTGCTTAAGCTCTTCAGCTTGCACTACAATGCTATCTAAATTTTGTGCTAGGATAGCGCTGCGCATTTCATTGTAGCGGTCAGACGCTTCAATCGCTTGCTGTTCTTGATAAACATTCCAGCCTTTCCAACCAATCAAAGTACCTACACCAATAACAACACCCGCGACTACCGAGCGGCCATTCTCATTCCACCATTCTTTGATTGCTCTTAATTGTTCATCATCTGTCTCGTGGTCAGCCACGGGGCCTCCTTAACTCTTTAAATTTAATTCTGTGCTTTTAATAATTGCAGTAACTCATTCTCTGACAAAACCTGCTGAGGCTCATTTGTCTGAAGGTGTTTAACAGCAATTTGTTGTTTGCTGACTTCATCCTCGCCAACAATCAAAGCAAGACGTGCTCCCGAACGATCCGCACGTTTCATCTGCGCCTTGATACTACCACCTCCACAATTCATCTGAATAGCACAATCAGGCAATTGTTCCCTAATTTTTGCTAATAATTGAAAGCCGTAGCTAGATGCATCTTCCCCTAATGCGACAAAATAGGCATCAACCGATTTAAGTGCATAATTAAGTTGCTTCTCGGTCAAGCTAAGTAAGCGCTCCAAACCCACTGCAAATCCTGCTGCATATGTGGCCTTACCTCCCAACTGTTGAACTAGATTGTCATATCTACCACCCGCACATATTGTTCCTTGCGCGCCAAGTTCCGTGCTAACCCATTCGAAAACGGTACGATTGTAATAATCTAAACCTCTTACCAGTGTTGGATTAACGACAAACTCAATATTCATTTGACGAAGTAAATCTCTCAAAGCATCAAAATGATCTTTAGCCTCCTCATCTAAATAATCAATCAGTTTAGGGGCATTGCTTACAATAGATTGAACTTCTGGATTTTTACTATCGAGCACACGTAATGGATTAGCGTGCATTCTCTTACGAGCATCATCATCCAAATCATTTTGATGATCTGATAGATAAGCAATCAATTGCTCTCTATACTTGGCACGTGCCTCATTATCTCCTAGGGTATTAATTTGTAATTGCAGATTTTCGACGGGCAGTTTAACAGACTGCCACATTGACCTACTTAATAAAATTAATTCTAAGTCTACATCTGGCCCTTGCATACCAAATGTTTCAACACCTAGCTGATGAAATTGACGATAACGACCTTTTTGAGGACGCTCGCGTCTAAAAAACGGTCCTAGATACCAGTAACGCTGTTGTTGATTATACAACCAACCATTTTGAATACCTGCCCGCACTGCACTTGCAGTACCTTCAGGCCTTAAACCTAGCCAGTCACCCGCACGATCTTCGAATGCATACATCTCTTTTTCAACAATATCTGTCACCTCACCAATAGATCGCTTAAATAATTCTAATTTTTCCACTATAGGTGTACGAATCTCTTGGTAAGCATAATTCTTCAACACACTTAACAATTTACTTTCAAGCATACGCATTGATTCTGCTTCTTCGGGTGCAAAATCATGCATTCCACGAATGGATTGAATATTTTTACTCATGCGCTGAAAAACTAAAAGGAATGAGAGTGAAATTAAGAATTGCTATCGTCGATTAAAAATCGAGCTGTATTATTTCGACGCATATAAACAGAATGGTCAAATGGCTTTCCATTTATTTCTAACTGTACTCCTGGAGAATTACCAAGAAAAACATTAAACGGTGCTTGCCCGGAAATTACACGTGTTGCACCCGGTTTGATTAAACCGTGTAATAACCTACGTTTTCTTGCATCAAAAATCTCTGTCCAACTTTCCTGAGTATACTTAACTGTTATTCTGACTTTATCAATTTCTCCGCCACTAATAGGTGCTTCAATGATTGCAGGAACCACTCGCACTGCAGTTCTTGGCTCATCAATAATCACCTCATCTTCATTCACAATCTCAGGAGTTGCATTTTGTTGCTCAGAAACATGTTTAGGATCAACACTGCCTATCACCACATTATGTTGTGAATCTTGGATTTTTTGTTCTTGCTGTTGATTTACTTCATTCACATCTTGATCATCAAATCGATCAACTACCGAAGCCAACTCCACCGGATCAGAATTTTCTTGATGTACCCACCACGTCATTAACAAGCCCGCAAGTATTGCAACGACAGTTACAGAACTCCATATAACAACAGGATCTACACCTGATGAATTAAATTTTTTCGCTCTCTTAACTGTCGGAATAGCTGTTTGTGTTTCAATTGATCGGTCTTTAGGATAAGCATCTAACAAAGATTGCGAATCTATGTCTAGTAATTTTGCATAGCTTCGTATATATCCTTTTACAAACACATCACTTGGCAACTGATCGAATTGGTCAGCTTCTAGTGCTCTTATAACTTCTTCTTTTAAATGCGTTTGCGCAGCAACGTAGGCAACACTGTAAGATGCTGCTTCTCGAGCATCGCGTAAAACCTCTCCAATACCGCTATTTTCAGCTTGGTTTTGCTCTGATAATGATGATAATTGATCAGTCATTAATTTAACCTTGCTAGTTGTTCAGCTTCTTTAGACTCGGGAAATTGATTATTCAATAACTTTGCATAGCTTTGTGCAATTCTATTATTCCCCAACCCTCGTTCTGTGCGAAACGCCAACCATAATGATTGGGCTGTATGCTGCGACACTTCCTCAAAGTCACGCAAATAACTCTGAGATGTTCCGAAATCATTCTGTAAAAAATGTGATTTTGCTAATTGATACAATGCTACTCGATTTCTAGGGTTCAATCGAATAACTTCAGAAAAATAAATTTGCGCGGATTGATAATCAGGTATTTCCATTGCACATACACCTGCATTCAAACTCGTAACTTCGCGTGCACTATATAATGGATTTGAAAGCGCCTTTTTAAAATGCTTATCTGCTTCATTGTATCTTTTGTTTCGACAAAGAAAAGATGCATAGCTATATTGGCCTTTCGAATCGTTCGGATCTATTGCCAAAGCTTTCTTATAATACTCTTCTGCTACATCAAACTGTTCAAGTTGTTCTTGCATTATTGCATAGGTCCAACGAGCTATAGATGATTTTGGATCCTGCTTAAATGCTTTCTTCAATTTATCATCTGCCAATTGATATTGGCCAGTGGCAATATAATTAGCGCCTAACTGAATATTAATTTTAGCCGCTTCTGGATTTCGAGCAATTCGCCCATTACTACCGTCAGCGTTTTCAGAGACTGTTTGAGTAGTAGCACAAGATGCCAACACCATACTAAATATTATCAGTGCTATTAAACGCATTCTGTTTCAATCCTTCTACTTATAAGAGAACGCTCAAACATTCTCACATAGTGGTTCCCGCGGTGTGCGCGGTCAGCAACTTGTCCCGCCAATTGGCCACATGCTGCGGCAATATCTTCTCCACGAGGACGCCTTGTTATTACAACAATGTCGTTTTGCATCAGCACTTGACTAAACTGATCTATCGCTTGCTGGCTTGAGCGCTGATAGCCTGACTGCTCAAACGAATTAAATGGGATTAGATTAATTTTAGCGCGTATACCTTTTAGCAATTTAACTAACTGTCTCGCCTGCTGCTGACTGTCATTCACACCATCAAGCATTACATATTCAAAAGTTACACTTTCTCTACGATTTTTATTATCTAGATAACGTTTACAAGCTGCTAATAATTCTTCAATTGGGTATTTCCTATTGATGGGCACTAATTCGTTTCGCACTTCGTTAGTTGGCGCATGCAATGAGATAGCTAAACTAACATCTACCGCCTGCGATAACTCATCAATATTTGGCACAACACCTGAAGTACTGACCGTTACCTTACGTTTTCCCATACCATAAGCATGATCGTCTAGCAGCAAATTTATAACCGGCAATACATTCTTAAAGTTTAACAATGGTTCGCCCATACCCATGAAAACTACATTAGTGAGTAATTGCTTACCATTATACAGAGCACGAAGTCGCTGATCTGCAACCCATACTTGTCCAATAATTTCTGCAGCAGTTAAATTGCGATTAAAGCCCTGCCTTGCAGTTGCACAGAATGTGCAATCCAATGCACAGCCAACTTGTGAAGATATACACAAGGTTCCTCGCGTAGACTCTGGAATATAAACCGCTTCAATGGCATTGGTTTTTCCATCGCTATCCTCACCAACACTTAGAAGCCATTTAATAGTACCGTCTTCAGAAAAATGTTCTGACTCAATATTTGGGAATGCAATCTCGGTGCTCTTTTGCAACAACTCACGCAATGATTTACTGAGATCTGTCATCTCATTAATATTTGTTACTCCACGTTGATACATCCATTGCAATACTTGTTGAGCGCGGAATTTCTTTTCGTCACGCTCAACAAAAAATTGCTCTAGCTCTGATCGGTCAAGACCAACCAGATTCACTAAATTTATTACATTGTTTATGCTCGAGGACAAAGCTCACCTTTTGAGAAGAAATGTGCGATCTCAACAGCAGCAGTTTCTGGTGCATCTGAACCATGTACTGCATTTGCATCAATGCTATCTGCAAAATCTGCACGAATAGTACCAGGGGCTGCTTCTTTAGGGTTTGTTGCACCCATTACATCGCGATTCTTTTTAATCGCATCCTCACCTTCTAGCACTTGGACCACAACCGGGCCTGAAGTCATGAATGCGACAAGATCATTATAGAAAGGGCGCTCCTTATGCACCGCGTAAAACCCCTGTGCTTGTTCCTGTGTAAGCTGTAGCATTTTGGCAGCAACAATTTGTAATCCCGCCTTTTCGAATCGACTGTAAATCTCACCAATTACATTTTTTGCGACTGCATCAGGTTTAATTATGGAACAAGTGCGCTCCTTTGCCATTTTCTCAATCTCCTAAGGTTTAAGTTAATATTCAATAATAAGGTCTAATCGATTAATTCTACTAGGATATTGCCCAGCTGTGAACGGTTAGCCCAGCGAAATAGGCCAACAAAATTTGAATCTAGGTGAAATGCCTCGCGGATAAAGATATATAGAGGCGTGATTGTGGCTAACTCAGAGCTTAGTCTCGTTCATCTAGCCAGGCCATTTGGATAGCCTCAAGTATTCGCTCGCTGGATTTTTCAGGATCATCTTCGAATTCTGGTAAATCACATACCCAGGCATGTAAATCAGTAAATCGTACGTATTGAGGATCGACATCTGCATGTCGCTCATCTAACTCAATGGCAATATCTACAGTATCTGTCCATCTTAAGCCCATCGCATCTCTCCTTAGCGAATATCAGGTTAGTGAGACTCAGAAACTAGGTTGATTGTGTATTTGGGAATTTCTATGGTTAAGTCTTCATCACCCACAATCGCTTGGCAACTCAAGCGTGAGTCTGGATCCAAACCCCATGCCTTATCCAAGTAATCTTCTTCCATCTCGCTTGCTTCTGCAAGAGATTCTAAACCGACACGCACATGCACATGGCAAGTCGTACATGCACATGACTTTTCGCACGCATGTTCAATTTCAACACCATTCTTAAGCGCGGCATCACATACACTTATACCAGGTTCGACTTCAATGGTTTTGCCTGCAGGACAAATTTGCTCATGAGGTAAAAAAATTAATTTAGGCATAATAGTTTCTTCACTGTTCGAATTCTTCTAATTTGCGACCTTGCATCATTGAACGTACGCTATTATTCATGCGACGAGCTACATAGTCTTCACTAGCAGCTTCTACACTTTTTATAGCTTGTTTAATTTGCTCTGCATCAACTGCATTGTTTCTTGTAGCAATTAATGCATCGCGCTGTGAAATTATTTTCTCTAACTCTTGATCTCCTAGCAATTGCTTACCATCTTTTGCCAGTGCTGAGTTAAGCGCTTCAACTACACGATCAGCTTCTACTTGCTCTTCGCGCAAACCGCGCATTACCATATCTTCCTGCGCATGGTCTATCGACGCTTTCAACATACCTTCAATTTCAGCATCAGTAAGTCCATACGAAGGTTTTACTTCAATACTAGCGGAAACACCGGTATTTACCTCTTGGGCACTAACGCTTAACAAACCGTCTGCATCGACTTGGAAAGTAACTTTAATTTTCGCAGCGCCTGCAACCAGTGGCGGCAAACCGGTTAAATCAAATGTCGCTAGAGAACGACAGTCAGATACTAGCTCTCGCTCACCTTGCAACACATGCACACGCATCGCAGTTTGGCCGTCTTTGTATGTAGTAAATTCTTGGGCGCGCGCCACAGGAATAGTGGTATTTCGATTAACGATTTTTTCAACTAGGCCTCCCATGGTTTCTATTCCTAAAGATAAAGGAATAACATCCAGCAACAACATTTCATCACCAGGCTTGTTGCCTGCCAAGATATCTGCTTGTATCGCTGCGCCGATGGCTACTACCCGGTCTGGATCAATATCTGTATGTGGCGCCCTAGCAAAAAACTTTTCAACTTGCTCTCTCACTAACGGAACACGCGTTGAACCGCCGACCATTACTACTTCAGACACATCCTGTTTATCTAGATCCGCATCACGCAATGCTCGTCGACATGACTTGATTGTTTTCTTTACATAGAGCTCTATTAACAACTCAAATTGTTCTCGCGTTAATTCAAGCTCTGGATGTCCATCTACTGTAATAATTGTAGAAGGTTGTTCTGTTAATTGCTCTTTTGCCAATCGTGCTGCAGATAACACTCTACGCATCACTACATTATCTTCACGTATAGAACTATCAAGTTTTTCAATTGCCCAACTAGCAATGGCATTGTCAAAATCATCACCACCAAGGGCAGAATCACCCCCTGTAGCCATCACTTCAAACACTCCTTTGCGTAAACGTAGTATCGACACATCAAAGGTCCCGCCACCAAGATCATAGACGGCAATAACGCCTTCAGCGGACTGATCAAGACCATATGCAATTGCTGCTGCCGTAGGCTCATTCAACAAACGATATACATTTAAGCCAGCTAAAGTCGCAGCGTCTTTTGTTGCCTGTCGTTGGGAATCGTCAAAATAGGCTGGCACTGTAATCACGGCACCCACCAACTCACCACCCAAAGTTTTTTCTGCACGCTCTTTAAGTGCCAACAAAATTTCCGCAGAAATCTCTACTGCAGTTCGTGGCCCCAATGCGGTTTTTATACGTGGTACGTTATCATTATCGTTTTCAAACTGAAATGGAATGTACTCATGTGCTGAATGAATATCTTCAGCACTACGCCCAAGTACACGTTTTATTGAAGCAATAGTATTTAATGGGTCTTTTGATAAATTTTCTAATGCACTTACGCCCACTTCGGGAGACTTTCCTTGCGCATAGTATACGACCGAGGGAAGTAACGTATGGCCATCATTATCTTCAAGTGTTTCGGCAACACCACTACGCACCGACGCTACCAATGAATTCGTCGTTCCTAAATCTATGCCTACAGCCAAGCGATGCTCATGAGGCGCAGTAGACATTCCTGGTTCTGAAATTTGTAATAACGCCATGGGCTTAAAGTAATTTTTCCTCTAAGGCTTCTTGCTTTTGATTTATTTGCTGCTGTAGTCTCGTAAAAAATTGTAATTTCAATACGATTTCTTTAGCCTCATTCCATTGATGCATATTAAAGCAAGCTTGATAATTTTCGATTAATCGCAATTTTTCTTGTTTTGATTGTCGAGCTAACTTATCTAGAGACTCAAGCGGATCTTCTTGACTGTCAACTTCATCTATTTCTTCGCGCAAGCTCATTTGGGCCATCAAGAAATTCATATCTTGAGTCGTATCTTTTTCAGTATTGAAAGTTACGTTCTGCATTTCAAGCAAATAACGAGCTCTTGCGGATTCATCGCGCAAAGTCTTATGCGCTTCATTAATAAACGTCGTCGCCTGCATCGCCATGCGTTTATCCTGGTCATTACTTTCTATAAATCGGTCAGGATGAAATTGAGATTGCAGTGCTTGATAACGATTAGCTAGCGCTTCTCGATCAATATGGAATTGCGCTTCAAGCTCAAACAACTCGAAGTAATTTCGAGAGAAATTAAATTCCATGAATAGTTAGCTGAGTAAAAAAATTAGTTAGAAATATTACCGCAAAACTAAACTGTGAAGCTCTCACCACAGCCACAGCGATCTTTCTCATTAGGGTTATTAAACTTAAACCCTTCGTTTAGACCTTCTTTTGCAAAGTCGAGTTCTGTGCCATCTAAATAGACTAAGCTTTTAGGATTAATTAGTATTTTCACACCGTTTTCTTCAAACACTTTGTCAGTATCTTCAATCTCATCGGCAAACTCTATGGTGTAAGCCATCCCTGAACAGCCAGTAGTTTTAACCCCAAGACGCACACCAACACCCTTCCCTCTCTTTTCTAGAAAAGTTTTGACTCGATTTGCTGCACTTTCAGTTAACGAAATTGACATCAGATTGAATTATGCACTCTTCTTTTCATTAACAGGCTCTTGCTTACCTTGATAATCAGTAATGGCAGCCCGAATCGCATCTTCGGCTAATACTGAACAATGGATTTTAACTGGCGGCAAAGCAAGCTCCTCAGCAATATCAGAGTTTTTTATCTGACTAGCTTCATCCAAGGTTTTTCCTTTAACCCATTCTGTTAGTAAGCTAGAAGACGCGATAGCTGAGCCGCAACCATAAGTTTTAAACTTAGCATCTTCGATAACGCCGTTCTCACCTACTTGGATTTGCAACTTCATTACATCACCACATGCAGGTGCACCGACCATGCCAGTTCCAACGCTAGCATCATCTTTATCTAGAGTGCCTACGTTACGAGGATTTTCGTAGTGATCTAATACTTTTTCTCCATATGCCATTGTTTGACTCCTTATATTTTTAAATATATTTAACTATTAATGTGCGGCCCATTCAATGGACTTCAAGTCCACGCCATCTTTATACATATCCCATAGCGGTGAAAGATCACGCAATTTGCTCACTGCTTGTCGAATCACCTGTATTGCATGATCAACATCTTGTTCAGTCGTAAAACGACCAATACTAAAACGCAATGAACTATGTGCTAATTCATCATCACGTCCTAACGCTCTTAATACGTAACTAGGTTCTAACGATGCACTGGTACATGCTGAACCCGAAGATATGGCAATATCTTTAAGCGCCATAATTAAACTTTCACCTTCAACAAAGTTAAAACTCATATTCAAGTTATGTGGAACACGGTGGTCTAAGTCACCATTGATATAGACCTCCTCTATATCTTTTAAACCATTCAGCAAACGATCTCTTAACATACGTATACGTTCATTCTCGCTTGCCATTTCTTCTCTAGCAATTCTAAACGCCTCACCCATTCCTACAATTTGGTGAGTAGGTAATGTTCCAGATCGCATACCACGCTCATGTCCTCCACCATGCATTTGAGATTCTATTCTCACACGCGGCTTACGGCACACATACAAAGCACCAATGCCTTTTGGACCATAAGTTTTATGCGCTGAAAAACTCATTAAGTCTACGTTCATATCTTTAACGTCAATTTCTACTTTACCAGGACTTTGTGCTGCATCGACATGAAAAATAATTTTCATTTCTCGAGCTAATGCACCAATCGATTTGATATCTTGAATGACACCGATTTCATTATTCACATGCATGATAGAAATGAGCACAGTATCTTCTCTGATTGCTGCCTTAAGTGCATCTATATCAACCAGACCATTGTCTTTTGGCTCTAGATACGTCACTTCAAAACCTTCACGCTCTAACTGTCTGCATGTATCCAATACCGCTTTGTGTTCAGTCTTCAAAGTAATAATATGTTTACCATTCTTACTGTAAAAATGTGCAGCACCTTTAATAGCAAGGTTATCAGATTCTGTCGCACCACTTGTCCAAATGATTTCTTTAGGATCAGCATTGACTAATGCAGCCACATTTTGTCTGGCATTTTCCACTGCTTCTTCGGCCTTCCAACCAAACTCATGACTGCGTGAAGCAGGGTTACCAAAATTACCTTCATGGGTTAAGCATTCCATCATTGCTTTTGCAACACGCGGATCGACAGGAGTCGTTGCGCTGTAATCAAGATAGATGGGTAGTTTTAACTCGCTCACTTATAGTTTCCTTTAATAAATTCTTTATATCTCTATGATTAAACTTGTTGAAAATCGACGCGCTGCTCACTGCCAAGCATTCGATCTTGTCGTTCAGCTACTTCAGCAACGCGTTGTTTATTTATTGCATCTTCCAATGTAATACCCGAAAGAAACAAATGAATTTGTGAGCTTAATTCTTCCCACAACTCATGTGTTAGGCAACGTTGTTGGTTCTGGCAATCAGCATTACCACCGCAGCGAGTCGCATCGACGCTTTCATCAACAGCGGTAATAATATCGGCTATAGCAATTTGATCAGCAGCATGGGCCAAACGGTAACCCCCACCTGGTCCACGAGTACTCGCTACCAAACCACGTCGGCGCATACGTCCAAATAACTGCTCTAAATAAGATAGAGATATCCCCTGTCTTTCTGATATTTCACTAAGTGACACAGGACCATCTATTTGATGTATTGCCACATCAAACATCGCTGTCACTGCATATCTGCCTTTGGTACTAAGTTTCATTTTTCACCACCAATGTCATTATGGTGAAAATGATACCAATACCCGACTAATTTAATCAAGTATAGCTAAAGGGCTAGATGTACAGGTCTATCGACAGTGAACTGAGCATTATATTATCATAACTCACTGTTTTATAATGTTTTTAAATACACCTCTAAGTATATTGATTTCCGCACTGGTAAGCTGAGAGCGGTCAAATAAGCGTCTCATTTTACGCATTAGCGGGGTCGGATTATCCTTATCTAAAAACTCAATTTTTTCCAATGTTTGCCACAAGTGCTCATAAAATCCTTCTCTCTCACCTACAGGTGCGATCTTTTTAGCCGAAAGAGCATCACTATTGGTATCTTTCTGGAGTGCTGTAGACTCAGTAGCGTGCCATTCATAGCATAAAATTTGGATTGCAGCGGCAATATTCAACGACCCATATTCGCTATTTGAAGGTATTGTGCAAATGCATGTGCATAAATCAATTTCGTCATTATTCAGACCATTTCTTTCGCGTCCAAATACCCAAGCAACGTCAGTTTGCTCTAAATCATTAGACATTTCCTGGATTAGCTGTTTTGGCGTGACTACAGGTGCGGATATTTTTCGATTACGCGCGGTAATACCCACGACTTTCTGACAATCCGCTATTGCAGCAGTCAACGAATCATATTGCTGGGCATTTTCAAGTATATCTGCTGCTCCGGAAGCACGTGCAAAGGCAACTGGACTGGGAAATTCTTTTGGATGAACCAAGCCCAAGTCATACACACACATTGTTTTCATAGCACGCGCTGCAGCACCTATGTTCCCAGGGTGTGATGTCTCTACCATCACTACTCTAGGTGGCTTTATTTTAGTTTGATTCTGTTTCATTGATTATTAAGCTTACAAATTGATTCGTCTCTGCTACTCTTTGCCGCCAATTCCAATTTACCGCTTATTTACAAAAATGAAACCTGCATTAAATATTGCGGTCAGCGCAGCACGAGCAGCCGGTCAAGTCATATTACGCAATATGAATCGCATGCCGGAAATAAAAATTCATTCTAAAGGCATTAATGACTTTGTTAGCGAAGTGGATCATCAAGCTGAAAAGTCGATTATTTCCATTATTCAAAAAGCATACCCTAGTCATGCGATTCTTGCTGAAGAGTCTGGACAGCACTCAGGAGACGACTGTGAGTGGATTATTGATCCGCTTGATGGCACTACTAATTACCTTCATGGTGTTCCTCAGTTCTCAGTCTCCATAGCTATGCGCGAAAAAAATAAGCTTCAATTAGGCGTGGTCTACGACCCACTAAAGGAAGAATTATTTTGTGCGTCACGCGGAGAAGGTGCCACATTAAACAATCGACGCATCCGAGTGAGCAAACAGCGTGATTTATCCGGCAGCCTAATAGGGACAGGACTTCCTTACCGGGACAACCAAGAGCTAGATGTTTACTTAGCCACCTTGCGTGCCTTATTGGCCGAGACTTCGGGGATACGACGTGCAGGTTCAGCAGCTTTAGACCTCGCTTATGTAGCCGCTGGAAGATTCGATGGCTTCTGGGAGTTTGGTTTAAATACTTGGGATATTGCTGCCGGCGTATTACTCATCCAAGAAGCAGGCGGCTTAGTTAGCGACCTAGAAGGCGGACACACTTATTTGGAATCTGGCAATATCGTGGCTGCCAACTCACAACTGTATAAAAATTTAATTACTACATTAAATACTGCTGCAAGATCTGCCTAAACGTTACGGTAGTTCATCCACTTCTTCATTTTCTTTTTCGTCTGGAATCAGATCTTCTGAGGAAACATTTAACAACACTAGCATAGTGCTTGCGATATAAATTGAAGAGTAAGTTCCTACTACCACACCTACTATTAAAGCTAATGCAAAAGAGTGTATTACTTCACCACCAATAAAAAACAGTGCGAGCAGCACCAACAAAGTGGTTAATGAAGTGACCAAAGTACGGGATATAGTTTGATTTATAGAACCATTAATTACTTCTAACGGCGTCCACTTACGCATACGCCGAAAATTTTCACGAATACGGTCAAACACAACAATGGTGTCATTCAAACTATAACCAATCACTGCTAATACTGCCGCTAGCACAGTAAGATCAAATGGAGCTTGAGTCACTGAGAAAAATCCTATAGTGATTATCACATCGTGTATCAATGCGGCTACCGAACCAAGAGAAAACCGGTATTCAAATCTAAGTGCGACATAAATCAAAATGCCGAACAGCGCATATAACACTGCCAGCCCACCATCATCTCTCAACTCCTCACCCACTTGAGGACCTACGAACTCAACACGCCGCATAGATAAATCGCCTGTTGACTGTAACGCTGCTAAGACCTGATTACTTAATTCAGCAGCATTAAGATCGTTTGCTGCTGGCAAACGAATTAGTACATCTTTCGCAGTACCAAAATGCTGTACGATTGCGTCTTCAAAAGTTGCATTTTCTAATGCAGCTCTAATAGGCTCTAATTCAGCGGCTTGCTGATATCCAACCTCAACCAGCGTACCACCAGTAAAATCAATGCCAAGGTTTAAACCACGAATTGTTAGCGAAGCAATAGAGACAACAATTAAAATCGCCGAGATAATCCAGGCAATATTTTTCTTGCCAAGAAAATCAATATTTAATGAGTCTTTAAGTAATTGCATAATCTCTATATCGCCAAGACTGGCGCCTTTTTATTTCCGTAAATTAAATTAATTATTGCACGCGTACCCATAATGGCAGTGAGCATTGAACACATAATTCCAATGGAAAGTGTCACTGCGAATCCTTTAATAGGCCCGGTACCAAAAGTAAATAGAACTATTGCGGCTATTAGTGTAGTAACGTTTGCATCTGCAATGGTAGATAGCGCTTTTGCATAACCTGAATGAATACTTGCTTGCGGTGAATTACCATTACGCAACTCTTCACGAATCCGCTCAAATATCAGCACGTTGGCATCGACCGCCATACCCACCGTCAACACTATTCCGGCAATGCCTGGTAACGTTAAAGTGGCCCCAGGAATCATCGACAAAATAGCAATAATTAGCAATAAATTTACTGTCAGAGCAATGTCCGCAACAATGCCGAACACACGATAGTAAATCACCATGAATATCATTACTAAAATCATGCCCAAAATAACCGAGCGTTTACCCTGATCAATATTCTGCTGCCCCAAGCTTGGGCCCACAGTGCGCTCTTCAATAATACTCATTGGTGCAGCTAGTGCGCCAGCTCTTAATAGCAGTGCTAAGTTACGCGCTTCTCGCGTAGAATCTAAACCCGTTATCTGAAAACGATGACTTAGTTCATCTTGAATACGCGCAATATTAATTACTTCTTCGACTTTACGAGTGCGTGACTTCAATTCTCCATTTTCATCTTTGTAGTATTCAGTCTTATTTTCAATAAATACTACCGCCATTAAGCGCTTAATATTTTCACCCGTAATCTTCCTAAATTTTCTAGCTCCTTCACCATCTAAATTTATAAATACGGCTGGACCAGCCGAATCTTGGTCAATACCTGACGATGCATCAGTGATGTATTCACCCTCTAATTTAGGTTTACGTTTAAGTAATACAGGGTTGCCATCACGCTCAAAATAAAGCTTATCTCCAATTGGTACTTGCCCTGACTGATTTGCTGCAAATGCATCTGCCTGCTCATCTACCATGCGAAATTCAAGTGTCGCCGTGGCACCTAAAATATTTTTAGCTTGAGTAGTATCTTGAACACCAGGCAATTGAACGACAATACGATCCAATCCTTGTCTTTGTATTACCGGTTCAGCAACCCCCAATTCATTAACTCGCTTTCGTAGCGTGGTGGTATTTTGCTGCACTGCAAAAGTTTGTATCTCTTGCCTAGCTGCATCCTTAAAATCTACCCTAAGATCAAATCCTTTTTCAGAATTAACTTCAGCGAAATCTAAATCAGTGCGAAAGTTATCTTTTAGTTCTTCTAATCCTGCTTGTAAGTTTTCTTGATCACGAAACTTTACAGTTAAACCAACCCCATCATTACTAACAGACACGTAACGAATTTTTTTATCGCGTAATGCGGTTCTAAATTCACCCTCATAACGATCCAACGCCTTGACCACAGCTGCATTCATATCCACCTGCAACAAGAAATGCACTCCGCCGCGTAAATCTAAACCCAAGCTCATCGGACTCGCATTTAATGCACGTAACCACCCTGGCACTGCGGGCGCAAGGTTTAATGCAACAATGTGTTGTGAATCTAGCGCTGTTTTCAATTCATCTGCAGCAATCAATTGACTGTCAGTATCAGAAAAACGAACTAATAGTTGCTGGGATTCAGTTTTTTCTATGCCTTTGCTATCTAGTTCGCTTTTAGTAAGCGCCGCTTCAACTTGTGCCTGTAAGCCAGCAGGTAATTCACCACTGTCATGAGAAATCTGAATAGAAGGATCTTCTGGAAATAAGTTGGGTAATGCATAGATAGCAGCAACAACTAATATGCATAGTAGCATTGCATTTTTCCAAAATGGATAATGATTTAACATGTGATTTTCTCGATACTCGCTTTGTTCTTGTATATTATTAAAATAATTCTTAGCTGCTTATCACCAAGCATTTAGTCTTGACTCAATGTGCCTTTAGGTAGCACGCTTGAAATTGCATGTTTTTGAACTTTAATAACCACATTCTCGGTAAGTTCGATACGAATAATGTCGTCTCCAACACCTTTGATTTTCCCCATCATTCCGCCATTTGTGACAACTTCATCACCTTTACTGAGTGAATTCATCAAAGCGTTGTGTTCTTTTGTTCTTTTTTGCTGAGGACGAATTATCATGAAATACATAATGGCAAAAAATATACCGATCATTATCAACATTTCTGTACCACCACCGGCAGCAGCAGGTGCGGCCTCGGCATGTGCATCATTTATTAAAAACATTTTTTATCCTCCATCACTAATCTTTTAGACACTACCGGCCCAAATACGAAGCGACGTATTATGCCACAGAAGACTCGCTTGTCTGCCTAGCCATATAAAATTCATCGTAAAACTTAGCAAAGCAGCCTTCTAGTATGGCTTCACGCATGGTTTTCATCAGACCATGAAAATAATTTAGATTATGAATCGTATTGAGCCTGCCGCCCAACATTTCGCCACATTTATCCAAATGCTTTAAATAGGCACGAGAATAGTGCTGACAAGTGTAGCAATCACAATGCTCATCGATAGGGCGCTCATCGTACTGATATTTTTGATTGCGAATTCTTAATACACCTGAACTGGTATATAAGTACCCATTGCGTGCATTTCTGGTCGGTATGACACAGTCAAACATGTCTATTCCTCGCGCGACAGCCTCCACAATATCTTCAGGTTTACCTACTCCCATTAGATAACGCGCCTTGTTTTCAGGCATTTTATACCTTAAGTATTCCAGCACACGAATACGCTCTTCTGCCGGTTCGCCGACAGACAAGCCTCCAATGGCATAACCATCAAAACCTATTTCTTTCAACCCGGACAATGATTCTTCCCGCAAATCGTCATACATTCCTCCTTGGACAATGCCAAATAGGGCAGCACTACTCTCACCATGCGCATCTTTGCTTCGTTTAGCCCAGCGCGCAGATAATCGCATAGAACTTGCAGCTTGTTCGTGTGTTGCTGGGAACGGTGTGCATTCATCAAAAATCATCACGATATCAGACCCCAAGCCACGTTGGACTTGCATAGATTTTTCTGGGTCCAGATCAACTATGGAACCATCAATGGGCGATTTAAATGTCACACCCTGCTCTGTGATTTTGCGATTAGCCGCTAGACTAAACACTTGAAAACCACCTGAGTCTGTCAAAATAGGGCCTGGCCAATGCATGAATTCCTGTAAACCACCCAGCTTTTGAATAACTTCTACACCCGGTCGCAACATTAGATGAAAAGTGTTACCCAAAATGATTTTACTACCACATGTTTGTAACTCTTCCGCCGTCACACCTTTAACAGCACCATAGGTTCCTACGGGCATAAAAATAGGTGTGGGCAACTCTCCACGACGTGTTTGCAAAGTTCCCGCGCGTGCGCCCTGACTAGTTGCATGTAAATTAAAATCAGCAATACCCATAATTAAATTTAGTAAGATTAACTTGTAATAAACATTGCATCACCATAACTATAAAAGCGATAACGTTTGTTAATTGCATGTTGATAGGCGCTTTGAATTTTCTCGTGACCCGCTAGTGCACTAATAAGCATTAGCAAGGTGGAGCGTGGCAAATGAAAATTTGTAATTAATGCATCAACCACTTTAAATTCAAAGCCAGGATAAATAAATATATCGGTATCCCCGGTAAATGCTTTCAATACACCATTTAAGGCTGCAGATTCCAATGCACGCACACATGTAGTACCCACAGCGATTACTCGTCCCCCGTTATTTTTTGTCTGCTGAATTTTATCGCACACAGATTGTGGCACATGCGCAAATTCTGAATGCATTTGATGCTGACTGGGATCCTCTACTTTAACCGGTTTAAAAGTTCCCGCACCAACATGCAAAGTAATTGTAGCCGTATCAATCTGTTGTTGCTTTAAATTATCTAACAACACTTGCGTAAAGTGCAGTCCTGCGGTCGGCGCAGCGACTGCACCAAGCTTATTAGCATAAACCGTTTGATAACGCGATTTATCATTATCAGTATCCTCACGCTCAATATAAGGCGGAAGTGGCATATGCCCATAGCGTTGGAATATCTCAATTGAGGGTAATTCTGAGAGTATCTCCAAAATAAAGAATTCCTCATCACGCCTGCATACCTGTATGCTGATATCTTCATCAATATTTAGTAAAGAACCTTCCTTAGGTGTCCGATTTGATTTTAATTGAGCTTTAACTAAACCATCATCCAGTATTCGTTCAGCAAGAATTTCTACTTTACCGCCACTCTGTTTATTGGCAAATAAGCGTGCGGGGAACACTTTTGTGTCATTCAATACCAGTAGATCTCCAGATTGCAAATAATCTTGAATATCAGCAAAGCACTTATCGACGAATTGGTCTTCACATTTAGACACTATCAGTAACCGGCTGCTATCTCTATTTGGTGCTGGCTGCAATGCAATTAGCTCATTTGGCAGATCATAATCGAAGTCGTCAGTGGTAAATTCTAGTGGGTTTTGTTTCATTAAAGTTTGTTGAGAATAAATAATAAAGACGACATTAATTAACAGGTTATCCAGGCACGTTTGATGTTATGAAACTTTAGGTTACACTTCGCGAACCTTAACATATGCCGGGGTGGCGGAATTGGTAGACGCGCCGGATTCAAAATCCGGTTTCTTCGGAAGTGCGAGTTCGATTCTCGCCCTCGGCACCATGTCATGTCCATCGCTCTAAAAGAGAGCGTAGGACAACAATGTGGTCTGTAACTTCAAATCACACAATTTGTCTACCTCCACCCATATTGGCAATACAATCCCTAATTTCATCACTTGGCTAACTGCCTGTTAAAATATCTCAGCAACTCTAATGGCCCCGGTAGCTCAGCTGGATAGAGCGTCCCCCTCCTAAGGGGAAGGTCGCACGTTCGAATCGTGCTCGGGGCGCCAACCCCCAAATAAATATTTAAATAGAATCATTAAGTTATCTAATGCCTATACAAATATAATTTACAATTCTTATCACTTTGTATTGACGTTAACGACAAATAAAATTGAATAATTATATGACTACTAAGACAGTAAGCCTCCATCAAAGTCTTTGAATTTAATGCATTTATTCAATCAAATTAGAGTATCAATCTACTTAATTTAATTCTTGTCGTATACAGTCTTTTGGTATCGGTCAATTTTTATACTATTGTTACTGTTAACAATTGCTTTGTTTTAAAAAAAAGAATGCTATAACGCTTCAACAAAATAATTGGCGGCTAGTTTTGGCTGGGTCTATCCGCATCAAAACATAAATATGACATTATTTTATAGACGAGGCCGAAACAAAGATAATGAGTAAATTAAAGAAACTCACCAACACAGAGTTAAAATCTTTTACTAGATCCTTCCTTCAATGCGGAGATCATTTACACACGCTATGCCGATTAGAAGTTAATAATCGTTTATCTAAATATGATGTGAAATATAGTCAGTGGTTAATATTAGATTGTTTAACTCAGGAACAAGTTGATAACCCCTCTAAAGTTGCATCTCAGTTAGGAATGGAAAGGGCAACCGTCAGTCGTAGTTTAGATATTTTAGAATCGCGCAACTTAGTCAGCCGTACTCATAATCTGACTGATAGGCGCGTGGTCGAAATCCAGGTTACAGCACAGGGTAGAAAGATTGCACAATTAGGTGTCCAGCGCCTAGAACAAATAGTCCAATCTGTGACTTCAGATCTATCCAATTCACAAGTGGCAAGTACATTTGAGTTACTAGATGTAATCAAAGACAATCTAAATGAAAAAATCGCTCGATAGATTAAGCACATAGATATCTCAGTTAATCTAGATACTCTCAATAATTCTAATTAGTTAATTAATTCGTCATCCTTGATTCATATCTGAGGCACATTGTGTTTGGGATGTGTAGAGAACATTGCTTCTTTGCCGCAAGCAGGCAATACTTACACCATAACTAATAATAATAGACAGACGATAACTTGGCTCCCAAGTTAATTAAGCTTATGCCTGAAAATACACAGAATAGACAACCCCAATGCCCGTTATGGATTTGGGCAATTTTGCTAGTCGGCCTGATTTTGCTCTATTTTCTCTATTCTCGAGCAACAACAGAAAAAGCACAGGAAATTCAACAAGATATTCAAGTCCGCTCTACGAAAAATTTGCTTGAATCCGGTCAAAACAGCAAAGTTCAAGTCGCAACTGACGGGCGTGATGTGACCCTTAAAGGCTCAGTAAATAGCCAAGATGAGCGTAGCAGCGTTGAGAAAATCGTCTTAAGTACCGTTGGCGTCAGGCTTGTAGACAATCAGATAGAGGTGCAAGAGACTATCGTACCTGAGGCTATCAGTTCTGAGGAAGTCTCACCGGGAATCTCTGAATCGGCACCAAGCAAGTTACCAATCTTGAATGCTAAAGTAGAACCAATGCCGGCCGAATTTGCACCGCTAGAGGATGAAGCAACACTAGCGATAGAAATCGCTAAAGAAAAATTTAAACAATTAGATTTCAGCAATATTACTTTTGAAAAAAGTTCAGCAGCACTGACCACTACCGCACAGCAAACACTGGATAGCGCAGCTAATACACTTAATGAAAATCCAAGTGTTAGCATCAGCGTAAATGGACATACTGATAGCTCTGGAAATCCTGAATTAAATCTAGAAATCAGTAAAAAACGAGCTAAATCAGTATTTGACTATTTAGTCAGCGCTGGCATTGATGGCTCGCGTATTGAAGCGAATGGGTTTGGCGACCAATTCCCTATTGCTCCTAATGATACAAAAGCAGGTCGAATCAAAAATCGACGCATAGAAATTAAAGTTAAAAACGGAGAGTAACGATATGTCTTATCTTGTAGGCGAAATGGGAGCCTACTTATTAGTTGCAGCAGTTATTGGAGTACTAATAGGTTGGTTTTTAAGTCGATGCAAATGCAATAAAGCAATTGCCGAAATTGAATCACAAAAACAAGCATTAACTAGTGAATTTAATTCCGTAAAAGGCGAACTTGCTTCCACACAACAACAACTAACGGCATCTCAAAATTCTGTTGTGCAGTTACGCAGTGATGTAGCAATTGCCGAAGGTAATGCGCACCTAATGAGTTCTCGCTGGCAAAGCACCCTAAAACAAGCACGACAGACACCTAATCAACTAAAGTGGATCCAATCCTTACAAGTAAAGTTAGCAGACAAAAAGACTCAGCTTTCGCAGAATCGAAAGTTTGCAGAAGCTAAAGCATGGGAAGCCAAAGCTACTAAAGAAAATCTTACACGCGTTCATACTCGACTCACTGAAGTAGACACTAAAGTATCTAATTTGAAAGATTGGGTGTCAGTGTTCCAAACTAAGCTATTGAAAACTAAAACCGACTATGGTCAATTGCGCAGTTATGCTAATGCAGTAGCACAGAGTGATCGCGCTCATAGAGATAATTTAGCGCGCGCGCATAATCGCCTAACTGAGATTGAAAACAAACAACAGCCTTTACGAACTTGGATTCGAGTTTTCCAGACTAAATTAATGAAGACTAAATCTGACTACAATCAATTACGTAGTTATGCAGACAACATCCAAACCTCATTAAGTGCAAATGAAGATAACCTTAATCGCACTCACACCAGATTATCTGAAGTCACCAATGAACTTCAGAATTTGCGCGACCGTAGAAATAATCCTATGCCGCCATTACCACCACCCGTGGATGTCAGTGACAATAAAACATTGCGTTTAGTTGACCGTATTCGCCTACTAGGCACCTCTAAAAAAGAAGTATATGGCCGCATGCATAACCAGATCCGCGAAGCACGATTAGAGACAATTGAGACCGAACGTGTTCTTACTGATAGTTGTGAAGAAAAAGATGCAATCATTAATGATCTTCGCGTGCAGCTGCGAAAAACCGAAAATCGCGCACAAAAAGCACCGGTTGTTCAGCTAGATCAAAGCGTCAAAATTAAAGAACTTGAATCAGAATTAGCACAGGTCAAGGCTGAGTCACAATCACATACCGAGCTTGAAGACCAGATTCGCGAGCATAGATTTACTATTGATGCTTACCGCTCTAAGTTGAGTGAAACAAAAAATCAATTATTCACACAAAGAATTCAGAGCCCAGAAACTACAACTGAAGGTAAGATCCCGACACTAACCGATTCAGCTGTTGACGATTTAAAATTAATTAAAGGTGTGGGTCCTAAAATAGAGGGGATGCTAAATGATTTAGGTATTTACAAATTCTCTCAGATTGCCGCCTGGAAACAAAAAGATATCGATGAAATTTCCTCTAAGTTAGGCAGTTTTAAGGATAGAATTTCTCGCGATGACTGGGTCAAAAAGGCGCGCAAATTAGATAAAAACAAATAATAAAGATTCTCCACTTATTCAGCATCGGTGTCGGCTGATGCTGAATTTGTATTTTCATGTATGCGAATGCCCCGATCATCCAATGTCATTCTTGGGTATGGATTGATCCGGTCGCTAGTAAACTTCATTTCATTAGCAGTCATTGTCATACGATTACCATTAGTGCTTTGTATCACTAATGCTGCAGCTGACTTTTCAGGGACTTTCCAACTCCCATATTCTCCACCTTGTCCATCAATTAACTGGAACTCAAGCGCCTTAACTTTTCGCGCGAACACAATATCCTCGCCGCTATCAACTGAAATTACATCGTAGATTGAATAACCAACCAAGATAATAATAGCAATGCGCGTATTGCGTTGCAGAGTTTCAAGTGACTTTATTCGTTCTTCTAAAGTTTTACCTTGTTTTGCATTCTCCGACATTAAAACCTCCTAGTTATCCATATAATTACTTTAAATATTAAGTACTGCAGGCAGTTCAGTAAGGCAATGAACCACATGGTGAGGATTTTGCCCACCAGGCCAGGGTGCACGCTTATCGTTAAACCAAATTGCTTTGCAGCCTGCATCCATAGCACCTATCACATCTGTTTTCACAGAATCTCCTATATGTAAAATATCAGACAAAGGAACATCAGCAAATTGTGAAGCGACCTCAAACATTTTTGAATGGGGTTTACATACCCCGACTTCTTCTGCGGTAACCACAAAATCAAAATACTCTCCAATAGGTATTTGATCTAACTGTACATTACCGTTAGTTATAGCACCCAATATAAAGTGTCGTTTTAAAATTGATAATATTGACTCGCAAGATTCATAGGGTTCAACTTGATTGCGATAATAGCGGAACAATGTCATCGCTTGTTTTGCAAATTCTTCGTCGTAGCCAAACTCTTTGCCAAGCTCAAGCAATGAACAATATCTTACCTCAGTAACATCATGTGAAATATCCTTGCGACTAGCTTGTAGCACCATTCTCTTTTCCGTTAATTGCTGATGAGTATAAGTATTACTTACTTCAGGATAATTTTTTTTCATCCAAGAATAGAGCTCAGTCTCGGCTTTAATAATAGTAGGACCGACGGGCCATAGTGTATCGTCCAAATCCAAGGTGATACATTTAATGTTTTCAAATTGAATCGGTGTTTTCATTTCAGTTAATGTTTCCATGTATTGTCAGAGTGATTTGACGTACATGGCTTTGGCAGCGATGCTCCCACAAATATATGCCTTGCCATGTGCCTAAAACCAGTTGCCCCTCTGTCACAGGTAGAGTTAACTCTGTTTGTGTAATCACTGAACGTACATGGGCAGGCATATCATCTTCACCTTCACAGGTATGTACAAACATAGGATCACCGTCTGGTACTAGCTGTTTCATAAACGTTTCTAAATCTACCCTCACATCAGTATCTGCATTTTCGCAAATAATTAATGATGCGCTGGTATGGTGTACAAATACATGGCAAATACCTGTGGTAATAGCAGTAGTGTTAACTACAGATTGAATATCACCAGTAATTTCAATGGTCCCACGCCCAGATGTGGAAAATCGCAAAGTTTGCTGAAAATAACCGGCTGGTTTAGACATTGTTTTGTAAATCTTGCTTCGTTAAAACGACAGATGTTAGTTACACTATGCACAATTAAATAGTAACAAAATGCACTCACACATATGCAAACAAATTCCAATTCAGTACTAAGAAGAAAGACTACCGCAGTTAAAATTGGTGACGTCACTATGGGTAATAATTCTCCCATAGTCGTGCAATCAATGACCAACACTGACACTGCTGATATTGTACGTACGGCTACTCAAATTGCAGATCTTTCCAGAGCAGGTTCCGAGTTGGTACGCATCACCGTTAATAATCTAGAAGCAGCACGTGCGGTACCTTATATTAAAGAACAACTTGCACGTATGGATATCTCCGTGCCAATTGTGGGTGATTTCCATTTCAATGGTCATAAGTTGCTTAGCGAAGCGCCAGAATGCGCTGAACATTTAGACAAATATCGAATTAACCCTGGAAATGTGGGTCGTGGGAGTAAACGCGATAGCCAATTTGCATCAATGATTGAAACCGCATGTAAATATCAAAAGCCCGTGCGAATAGGCGTTAACTGGGGAAGCCTCGATCAGCAAATACTGGCTGAACAAATGGATATAAATCAACAGCTAGCTGAACCCAAATCTGCTGACGAAGTAATGCAAGAAGCTTTAATTACCTCTGCTTTAAATAGTGCAGGTTACGCAGAATCGCTTGGTCTTAGTGCCGATAAAATTGTTATTTCATGCAAAATCAGTAACGCACCTAAATTAATAGACGTATACAAGCAACTGTCTGAAAGATGTAATTATGCATTACATTTAGGCTTAACCGAAGCAGGTATGGGTATAAAGGGGACAGTGGCCTCAGCCGCCGCACTTGCCATATTACTTCAGCAGGGTATTGGAGACACCATTCGCGTTTCTCTAACACCACAACCAGGGGGCTCTCGCACAGAGGAAGTCCTAGTAGCGCAGGAAATTCTTCAATCACTCAATTTAAGGGCATTTAGTCCTGCGGTTACTTCATGTCCAGGGTGCGGTCGCACTACCAGTGATTACTTCCAAAAATTGGCTGATGATATTCAGTTATATTTACGCAATTCCATGCAGGAATGGAAACAAACCCTGCCTGGAGTAGAACATTTATCCGTCGCGGTCATGGGTTGCGTGGTAAATGGTCCAGGGGAAAGCAAACATGCAAATATTGGTATTAGCTTACCTGGCAGCGGAGAAGCGCCTGTCGCGCCTGTTTATATTGATGGGGAGAAATCATGTACGCTACGTGGCGACAATATCGCTGATGAATTCAAACAAATTGTCACAGATTATGTTCACGAAAATTATAAGATCAAATAAGTAGCATTAAATTTTGCGTCAGCAATTTGTCATAAATTAATTCTGCTTTAACTCTATTACAGTAAGTTACTTATGCTTATTCAAGCACTTTTATAAAAGACTTTTGTATAAGCACAGTTATCAAAAAATATAGGGAACTATCGGCTGTAAGGTAGTATCCTATTCACCAGAAGGTAATTTTGAGAACTACATACATATTTTATGGAAGTAATATCTAGTAAAGTTGAAGAAGGGCTTTCCACTCACGATATATCGTTATCGGTATTATTTGCGTTGTGGCTAATTCTAGGACTGGCAACCTATGCATTTGCTCTGTTTACAGTCTGGCTACCTGAGATTGAAAAACTCACAGTCATTTAAGCTCTTTGTAGACGGGGAAAAAAGTGTCAACAGTGATTACTCAAGAACGTAGAAGTTCTGAAGATCGTCGCACTATGATTGCGACGCCTTTGTATCCGTTTTTCGACTCTGATGACACTCTAGTCAGGCAGGACCGCAGATTCATACCTGAGCGTCGACTAAACAATATCACTCTAGAAGAACCTGCCAAACAAGAAATCGGCAATATCGACGGGGAACTAGGCAATAAACGTCTATTCATTTGGTTTCAGGACGAGATCCATGAGATCAAACGTGAAGATGATAATGTATGGATAGGGCGATCCTCTGATTGCTTAGCGAGTTTCTCCTCTAGATTCGTCTCACGCCAACATGCAAGGCTATATTTTGAGGACGGCGCATATTACCTAGAGGATGACAGCATTAACGGCACCTACATTAAAAATGATGATGGTGAAACCTTTATAACTAAAGGCAAAGTAGCCGTTAAAGGGAGTGGCGTTATTAGTCTCGGCGTACCTTTAGATCACTCAGAAAGTGACTTAATCCACTTCTTCATTGGTTAGCAATTAAACTCGTCTAAAGCTACTTCTAAATTTAAGCTAAATTTATCGGCTACATTTAACCGTTCTTCGGCTTTTTGTTTTATTGCTCATGCAGTTTTTTTCGGCTTGATTCATACTTCAGCGCATGTCTCAAAAACAATTCAAATCTGACGAAAAGCCTGCAGAGCGTCGAAAATGGGGAAAACGACCAACCTATCCATTCGTGGATAGTACAGGCGTGCTCGTCACAAAAAATCGTCGCATGTCTATTGATATCCGCGATGATGCAGAAAACCAAAAAGAGCAGGCCCAGATATCAGGCCGTAGAGCCAGCGATAAAGAAATTCTAGATAACTCAGACACAGCACCTGAGTTACCTTCTATTCTTCGAGATAATGACCTCACAAACGCGGCCATTCCTACATTAGAAACATCCACCTCGCTTGTGCAAAATATGGAATTATCATTTCAAAAGTGGAAAATTTCGTTATCAGTACAGGAACCTCGTTGTAGCCTAGGAAGAGATCAAAATTGTGATTTGGTGATATTAAATCGCTTCTCCTCACGCCGTCATGGTCGGCTAGAATGGCGTAACGGCCAATTCTACTTCTGCGATCATAGTTTTAATGGAACTTACATCGATTTCGACGATGGGCGCACCACTCACATTTGTCGTGACGAATGCATCCTCAGCGGATCAGGTGTCCTAAGTTTAGGTAAACCTTCCAATATTGATAAAGACTTTATTGTGCGCTTCACCATCAGCTAAATTTCTAGCCTTATATTTTAGCCAACACATCACAGAAACTTAATTTATAGCCGCATTCTGAGGCATTATTATCAATATTGATTACCCCAACAACAAATTAAGGGGACAAAATGTATAAACTCCACTTTCATTGAACTTACCATCACTCAAGCACTAAAAAATTCAAAGCTTCGTTTCAGTTCACATTTAGCGACAGAATATTGCCTAATTTAACTTTCAGGCGACCGTTTATTCGTTAAATTATGACGCTCATCACGGGCAAGCACTTCATTCAGCAATACTATAGTCACCAACAGATTCAGAGAAACTACGCTCTATATAAGAGCCTAACATTGAAGTGAATGACTATGCGACGTAAACAACTAATAGATACAACCGATAAAATCCAACAGGCCATTTCCGACAGCGAGCTGCTTGAACGATTGCATGTCCGCATTCTTGCATTAAGCAAACAAGGGAAGAAAATCCCTAATGTTGGTGACCTTTTAGCAGCGCTCAACAAATTTTCTATTTCAACCAGCAAGCTATCAGACGCAGAGAAAGAAGTTCTTAAGCAACTAGATTTGCATTACTTAAATGACCCCAAGAACTGGCCAAAACTAATTTCAACAGATCAACCAGAGTTGCTTAAAAGCATTTTTAGCAATTTACGTAGATTGCGTTCAAGTCTTGGATACTTTCAAAAAGTAATCTCTATAGGCCACGATGAACTTACAACACTGACTGGCGAAGATGAAACCATTTCTATTTTGTTGCTGGCAGATGAAAATACCAAAGATACACCTAAGAAAATCGCTTCCACACTTGAAAGCATTCAACAACTCTATAATTGCTTCGTTACACTCGAGCACATTGATAATCCTGAAGAACTTACCATTATCGGAATGGACTCTGGCAATGAAAAATCAATTGAGTTAACAGGTGAAAGTATCGTTCTAGAAAAAATGAAGGAACTACTGTATGGCGTTTGGATGCAAGTTTTGCCGTCACACAACCAATATCTAAGTGAACAGCTTAAATTAATTCTAAAGTCACTACCAATTCTTGAACGCATTGAAGAGCTGGCTAATACAGGCAGAATTGAGAAAGAAAAAGCTGCATTAGCTAAGCGTCAGTTAACTACAAGTCTTGAAGATTTAATTAGATCCAACACTATCATCGAAGAGATGTACGATCATTGGCAACAAGATCCACGTGTTGCAATGCAATTGACTCCACGCTTAACAACACAAAATGTCAAAGAAAGTGTAGCAAAGGAAGAACCTGAATTCGCCACACAGCAAAGCAAAAATCCCTTCATGAAAAATGAAGAAGACGAGCTAATTGCAACAACCAATACAAAGTCTGCTCCTCAAAAAGTCACCAGTTTAAATGATGGCGACAAATTAAGATTCATACGCTCTAAGAAGGTAGAAGCAAGCGAGTAAAAAATAAAGGTTACTTAGACTTACCCAACAATGCTCTAATTTTTTGACGCTCATGTTTATTGGGCTTTTTAATAGAACGAGGCATAGATTGGTTCAAAATCTTACGTTGCGCAGCAGATAACTCTCGTTGCGCAACACTGTTTTCACGTTCACAATATAATTCTTGTGCTTCTTTGGCAGACCTGCGTTGATCCATTAATTTGAGCACAACCACTTCTATCTTAAATTGCGCCTTAGTCAGCACAATAACATCATCTAGTTTCACTCTATATGAAGACTTAATTCTCTTTGTATTGACATGGACTTTTCCTCCCACGACAGCACTATTCGCCATACTGCGAGTTTTATAGAATCGCGCAGCCCATAGCCACTTATCAATACGTACCGGAGTCGACATCTAAGTACATTGTGTTAAAGAGTGTTTAAATTTTATGGCATATAAACCTGATAATTACCACTTAAAATAGAAATTACACAGTTCGTCGATTTGAAAAAAGATGAAATACTTTTGAAAGATTCCTTCAATACCGTGCGCACAAATTTTAATTCTATTCTCACTTCACTATTGGAGATTTATAATGTCTATACTGGATACTCACGATAATTCACTAATCTGCCCATACTGGAAAGAATTCTTTATCTTTTCATTATTTATTGTGGGAAATTTCTTGCTTGGCTTGCTGATATTCTAACAATAACAAGATTATATCGATTAAATTATCAATCTTTGATGTCAATCCCAGTTAACTAAATGAAATTCTAGTGGCCCAGCATCTAATGGGGATACGGTCTTGTTTTGCACAGAATGGTTTTTATCGTGCATAAGACCATCATCTCCATTTACAAGAGGGTGCCAATTAAACAGAGGTTTGGTTTCGTATCTCAAGCGATAGGCACAGGAATTCGGTAACCATGAAAAAACCTCAGGGTTTTGCAGAGAAACTCGTACACATTCGGGTACTTGCGATGTACGATTATTATAGTCAGTACAACGACAAGTATTCTCATCAAATAGCTTACAGGCAACATTAGTATAGTATATCTTTCCGGTATCTGAATCTTGCAATTTGGCCATGCAGCATTTGCCACAACCATCACACAAAGATTCCCACTGAGCATCGGTTAACTCAGATAAAGAGCTATTTATCCAATCTGGTGTGGCTGATTTCACTTGCCAGCAAGATCAAGCATGATTTTATTCAGTCGCGCAACAAAATCAGCCGGGTTTTCCAATTGTCCACCTTCAGCTAGTATCGCTTGCTCAAATAACAACATTGACCATTCTCCAACCTGATCAATGTCGGTCTCATTATTCATTTTAACTAGCATAGGATGCGATGGATTAATTTCCAAAGTTGGTTTAGTGCTCGGCATTTGTTGACCTGCTTGTTTCAGCAAATTCTGCATATAAAGTGCCATATCATGCTCATTCAACACGATACAAGCAGGAGAAGTCGTTAAGCGATGCGATACACGCACATCTTCCACTTTGTCTTCGAGCTTCTCTTTAATGAGTTTGACAATATCCGCTGACTCTTCTTCAACTTTCTTTTGTTGCTCTTTCTCATCTTGATCAGAAAGTTTATCTAGGTCCAATTCGCCTTTTGCAACAGAAACAAAAGATTTGCCATCGTATTCATTTAAAGAACCCATCAACCACTCATCTACACGGTCATACATCAAAATAACTTCAATGCCTTTCTTGCGAAAGATTTCTAAATGCGGGCTATTTTTAGCGGCGTTAAAGTTATCTGCAGTTATATAGTAGATAGATTCCTGACCCTCTTTCATTCGACCAATGTAGTCATCTAGAGAAACTGTTTGATCCTCTTTGTCTGCTTCAGTAGATGCAAATCTTAATAACTTGGCAATCTGCTCCTTGTTTGCAAAGTCTTCGCCAGGACCTTCTTTAATGACCTTTCCAAATTCTTGCCAAAATGATTGATATTTCTCTGGATCACTCTTAGCAATACTTTCTAATAAGCCGAGCACTTTCTTAACAGATCCGGAACGGATTGAATCAATTACTTTATTACCTTGTAGAATTTCTCTAGAAACATTTAATGGCAAGTCACTAGAATCAATCACACCTCGCACGAAGCGCAAATAGCGAGGCAGTAATTTTTCCGCATCTTCCATAATAAAAACTCGCTGTACATAAAGCTTTAAACCATGCGTTTGATTTGGCTCAAACAAATCAAATGGCGCTTTACTTGGAATATATAGCAACGAAATATATTCTGTCTTACCCTCAACACGGTTATGAGACCAAGCCAAAGGATCAGCAAAATCATGGCCGACATGCTTATAAAATTCTTTATACTCATCTTCACTTACTTCTGACTTTGCCCTCGTCCATAAAGAAGAAGCTTTATTGACAATTTCCCATTTAACTTCTTCATCTGATTTTTCTTCTTCGTCATCCTGCTTTTCTTCCAGCATTTCGATAGGCAACGGAACATGATCAGAGTACTTAGTTACAATTGAGCGTAAACGCCAACCGGATAATAATTCTACTTCCTCTTCTTTAAGATGGAGTATAATCTCAGTGCCTCGATCTGCTTTTTCAATTTCAGCTAAGTCATATTCACCAGTGCCTTCAGATTGCCAATGCACACCATGTTTAGCCTCTACAGTCGCACTACGCGTTTTTAACTCCACTCTTTTTGCAACAATAAACGCAGAATAAAACCCGACGCCAAACTGGCCAATAAGATTGGAATCTTTTGCCTGATCTCCAGTAAGATTTTCTAGAAATTCTTTTGTGCCAGACTTGGCAATAGTGCCAATATTTTCAATCACTTCCTCTCGCGTCATGCCGATACCATTATCGCGAACAGAGATGGTTTTATTTTCTTCGTCGTATTCGATTTGAATCTTAAGATCTGTATCGTCAGTTAAAAGGTCAGCATTTGACAACGCTTCAAAACGAAGCTTATCGCAAGCATCTGAAGCATTTGAAACTAGTTCTCTTAAAAAGATCTCCTTGTTTGAGTACAAGGAATGAATCATCAAATGTAAGATTTGACTGACTTCTGACTCAAACTTTAGGGTTTCTTTATTATTTTCTGCTTGTGCTTGCTCACTCATTACTGCTTAACTCCAATTAATATTCGATAACTTTATAAATAGTGACGAATCACCTTAAATTCAACAGCTGTAGATATATTTTCTACTCAACATCATCCACATCAGCTTGGCCGGTGACTCTTCTACGGATATGCGACCAGGTAATTCCTGTTGCCAAAATTCCTGCTAACACTACAAGCACTAGATCGATTAGAATTTTCATATCATCGGTCAACGATGGAATAAAATCGATTGCCAACCAAAGAAGCACACCAAAAAATGCAGCCGCCAGAAGTAATCCAAACATACCTAGCGATCGCATCGTTGCGCGAATATATATTGTCCAAACAATTAGCAAGACAATCCCTGCTAACAATAGCAATGGCAGACTAGTAGTATCGTCACCCACAGGATTTAAATATGATTGCAACCAATCAAAATAAGACCAACCGTGAGGGTTGTAAGTGCAAAATACTAATGCGAGCGCCACTAAAAAGCGAACCAATACACCTTGCCAAGTTATTTTATGTAATGCCATACAATCTCCTATATTTATACAAAAATCTCACTAGTTACTGGCGTACCTATCTCATGCCTTAACAACCAGTCTTTTTGCTGAACCTGTTTACCCATAACGCTGCCACAGTAGCCACCAATACCACCCTTCCTCACAACACGATGACAGGGAATAATTATAGGGACTGGATTATGACGGCAAGCATTACCAACTGCACGCGGACCACTATTGATCACCTTAGCAATGTCGCCATAAGTTAATGATTCTCCATATGGAATTTTAGCCACTTCATTCCATACTCGATTTTGATAAGCTGTACCTTGAATATCGACAGGCAAATCAAACTCAGTTCTTTGCAACTCAAAATATTCCATGATTTGCTGATGCACTTTTGCCGCAAATCCACCGGTAGGGATATATGATTCTTGCTTTGTTTTAATATAGAACAGACGTTGTATTCCATTCACTGAAATATTTAACCCTAGCGAACCTATCGGAGATGGCAGAATGTAATCGAAGGAATTTTTTGTCATTTATTAGCCTCCCAAATAACAAACGCCCCATATTAAATGAGGCGTTTATTTAACTATCGAAACATCTTTCTATGTTAACCAAGCTTTTCTTTAATTCTTGCAGCCCTACCTGTCAATCCGCGCAAGTAATATAGTTTTGCACGACGCACATCACCGCGGCGTTTAACTTCGACCGATGCAATCAATGGGCTGTGGGTTTGAAATACTCTTTCTACACCTTCACCGTGAGAAATTTTTCTGACAGTAAATGCAGAGTTAATTCCACGATTTCTCTTAGCAATAACAACACCTTCAAATGCCTGTAGACGCTCACGATCGCCTTCTTTAACTCTCACCTGTACAACAATGGTGTCACCTGCAGAAAACTCAGGGAATCCTGTTTTAAGTTGTTCTGCTTCTAATTCACTAATTATATTGCTCATGGCTTTATCTCTCGTTTTTCGCTTTTACTTCAACTAAATATTCTTTTAATAGTTGCTGTTCTTGATCACTCAAGTGTTGCTGCTCAATCATGTCAGGACGGCGTAAATAAGTTCGTCCTAACGCTTGTTTTAATCTCCAAGTTGCAATCTTACTATGATCACCACTTAGTAATTCTTCTGGCACTTTACTGCCATCAATACTTTCTGGTCTAGTGTAGTGCGGACAATCCAATAGTCCGTGCTCAAATGATTCTTGCTCAGCGGATTGATCATCTCCCAGCACTCCCGGAAGCGTTCGCACCATGGCATCAATTAATACCATTGCGGCAAGTTCTCCACCGCTAATGACATAATCGCCGATCGACAATTCCTCATCTATATTAGCTTCGATAAAACGTTCATCGATGCCTTCGTAGCGCCCACACATTAAAACCAAATTTTCGCTTTGACTTAAACGTCTTACCGCTGTTTGATTTAGTCTTTGCCCCTGAGGACTTAAATATACAACTCTGGCTTTCACACTGGAATCCAACTGGGATTTCACATGCTCTAGCGCTTTGGATAATGGAGCATACTGCAACACCATCCCAGGACCACCCCCGTAAGGACGATCATCTACTCGATTATTTGCATCGTCTGCAAAATCTCGAGGATTGGTTAACTCTAAATCTACCTGCTTGGCTCGCAATGCTCGCCCCACAACTCCGTGGTCTAGCATGGTCGACACCAGCTCGGGGAACAATGTAATGACATCAATTCGCATGTCTTGCCCCTGTTAAATTGATGCTAAATTGAGATTATTTGATTAAAAATCAGTATTCCAATCTACCACCATGCGCTTCTGCTCTAAATCGATGGACTTTATCACCTGCCCTTGAATGTATGGAATTAAGTGCTCAATCTTGTCTTTACCACTTACCACCATGACATCATTAGCCCCTGTTTCAATCAGACCTTTAATCGAACCTAGAAGCTTATTATCTTTCCCCAGTACCTCAAGGCCAATTAGCTGATACCAGTAATACTCATTTTTTGGCAGCGAAGGCAACTGGTCTCCAGCCACCCAGATTTCATTATCTAGAAGTTCGACTGCTGCTTCACGATCATCTATTCCTTCTAGCTTCGCAACAACTCCACCCTTCTGCGAGCGACCTTGTTGTACTCGTATTGGTTGATCAAAATTTTCACCCAAATACCAGTGCTTATATTCAACAATTTTGGCTCGTGGCCTTGTGTAGGAATACACTTTGACCCAACCTTTAACGCCAAACAGGCCATTAATTAGGCCTAATAAAACTTTTTCTTTTTGTTTCAAGCGTGAGACGACCGATGGTTGCTCATGCTAAATAACTCTCAGCTATCTTGTTAGGCTGCTGAATCTGCACCCTTTAAAAGTGTCTCAACGCGCTCAGATGACTTTGCACCAACACCCTGCCAATAGTTTACGCGCTCCATATCTACATGTAATCGGACTTCTTGCCCAGTTGCTCGCGGATTGAAATATCCAAGTCTCTCAATATATCCACTATCTCTGCGCTTACGAGAGTCTGTCACAACAATGTGATAAAAAGGACGCTTTTTAGCGCCACCTCGAGCTAATCTTATACTAACCATATTATTTGCTTATTCTCAGCTGTGTTTATCGAACCGCTTCCGACGGCGGCGAACCGCGCATTGTACGGAATTTACAGGAAATTTAAAGCTAAAATTCATCCAATTATCCTACCTACATCGGCATATTTGGTGGCATTTTCCCTTGCATGGCTCGCATCATATTTTTCATGCCGCCTTTCTTCGAGATTTTTTTCATCATTTTGCGCATTTGAGTATATTGTTTCAGCAGCCTGTTAACATCTTGGACTTGCATCCCTGAGCCAGCTGCGATGCGCTGTTTACGCGTGGCTTTGATAATATCCGGGAATCGACGTTCTTTTCGTGTCATTGAGTCAATCATCGCCACCATATGAATCACTGACTTATCGCTGGCTTGCGATTTCATCGCCTCAGAAATATTGCCAGCACCAGGGAGTTTATCAATCAAGCTATTTACCCCGCCCATATTCTGCATTTGTACCAACTGAGAGCGTAAATCATTAAGACTAAATCCCTTACCGCTTTTGAGTTTCTTAGCTAATCGACCCGCTTCTTGATGATCAACTTTTTGCTGCGCCTCTTCAACCAAGGACACCACATCGCCCATACCTAGAATTCTTGAGGCAACTCGATCGGGATGAAAAGGTTCTAAACCATCAACTTTTTCTCCAGTCCCTAAGAACTTTATTGGCTTCCCTGTAATTTCTCTCACTGATAGTGCAGCACCACCTCGTGCGTCACCATCAGTTTTAGTCAGAATGACACCCGTTAAAGGTAGCGCGTCATTAAATGCTTGCGCAGACAATGCTGCATCTTGGCCACTCATACTATCGACTACAAACAATGTTTCCACAGGGTTAACGGCACTATGAAGAGCTTTAATCTCTTCCATCATTTCATTGTCAACATGCAAACGGCCTGCAGTATCGACAAACAAAATATCAACATGATTAGTTTCAGCGTGACTAATCGCATTTTTCGCAATTGTCAGAGGAGTCTGTTCAACTTCACTAGGAAAAAAGTGTACGCCTACTTGATTAGCGAGCGTTTCTAATTGTTTTATTGCTGCAGGGCGATAAACGTCACAACTGACGACGCTAATTTTCTTCTTTTCTGTATCCGTGAGACGCTTAGCCAATTTAGCAATGGTGGTGGTTTTACCTGCGCCTTGTAAACCTGCAACTAGTACGATGGCCGGGGGTTGTGTATTAAGCTGTAAACCTTCATTGGCATCACCCATCAGATGAACTAATTGATCTTGAACAACTTTAATAAACGCTTGACCAGGAGTGATGTTTTCAATCACCTCTTTTCCTACTGCAGCTGTACGTACACGCTCAATAAATGTTTTTACTACTGGCAAAGCTACATCAGCTTCCAACAGCGCCATACGCACTTCGCGTAAAGCTTCTTGGATATTATCTTCTGTTAATCGTGCTTGACCGCGCAGCTTTCCAACCGTATCGGAAAGACGCTTGGTTAAATTATCAAACATGTTTACTCGCTTATATTGAATCTTAATCTAAGACCTTAGTTTAACGGCTTAGCAATTAACGATCTATGGAAAACTAAGCAATCGACTGATTGTTTATTAAACCAGGTTCACTCAAAGGTTATGGATGAAGCTATAGAACAAGAATATCGCCGCTGACAATTGACCTTATGTCCCTTTCCGGCATGGCTAGACGTAATTCTTGCATGATTTTTTCTTCTTCTCCAGGCTGTAAATGCGAGACACACACCTGCAGCTGATGTGTTAACGAAGTCAACTCGCGAGCTAATGACTGTGGAGAAAAATGCTTGGCCTGATTGGCTATTTCAGATCGCTCATCAGCGAATGCGCACTCCACAATCAGCAAATCGACCTTGTTTTGCTGATTAAGCATATTCCATAATTTTGGTGCTGAAGCAGTATCGCCGCTAAAAGCAAAGCTGCTACCTGTGCTTGAGTCTTGAACCATATAACCTACCGCAGGCACAGTGTGTTCAACTTCAACCATGGAGAATGTTTTGTCATCAATAATCACATCCTTTCCAGGCTGCATGGGTGCAAAACGTACCACAGGATTTTCATCGTTTGGCAGACAGAAGAAATTAGGCCATATTTTCCAGTTAAAGATATGATCCATTAATACTTGGTAAGTTTCTAACTGGCAATGAACTGTTAACGGTTCATTAATTAAACTCTCGTAAATAGTGTCAACTAGTAGAGGCAACCCAGCAACATGGTCTAAATGACTATGAGTGATAAATACATGTTTAATTTGAAATAAGTCATCTAATGGCAAGTCGCCCACGCCAGTACCACAGTCAAGCAATGTGTTCATGTCAACGCGCAATGCCGTTGTACGCAATCCGCTGCCAATCCCACCGCTACAACCCAAAACATTTATTTTCATAGGGCTATTATAATATTATTTTAATGATCATTTTAATGCATGCTGATGCTAGCATCGGCGTTTTAGACGAAATGTCTAATCCATCGCAATGCACTGAATTCCTTCAGATAATTCATCTAAATCAGTAATCGAACTATAATTCGATTGACACGAAGCGTATTCAGGGCTAATTAATATCTCAATAATGATTGGATTCATATCAGCAATACTTTGTGCCATCACTTCTGGGGCTATTTGGTACCACATGCAAACTCAAGCAAGTGGGCATGAGTCTACTCGCTTTAAATTTATCGCTCCTTGGACGCTGACCATGGCTGCGATGACCCTGATGGTTTGGTCACGTCTTTTCACTGAAAATGGAATAAATTTCTACTTCTATAATTCTTTATTCATCGCTGCATTTGTCATTTGCGCAATATTATATTTTACAAGCCTATTTAAGCACGTGGAGCATCTAGGTCTGATTGTATTACCTGTGACCTTTTTATGTATCGTGCTGAATATATTATTCTTCAAACCTGGCTCACAAGTTAGCTTAAGTCCAGGTATACAAGCTCATATAATCACATCAATAATTGCATTCAGTATTTTAGGCTTAGCAGCTGTGCAAGCCATATTATTATTTTTCCAGGATAGAGTGTTGCGAGGCCACAGCAACACCGGTATTTTACGAGCACTTCCCTCGTTACATGAAAGTGAAACCTTATTATTTCAATCGATAAGCTTGGGCGTTGCCGTTCTCACAGTCGCACTAATCACTGGCTTTATTTACCTAGAAGATATTTTTGCTCAACATCTGGCACATAAGACTGCATTATCGTCCCTTGCCTGGCTTGTCTTCGTTATTCTCCTTTGGGGCAGAATGCAATTTGGATGGCGGGGTACCACTGCTATTCGCTGGTCCTTATCAGGATTCACGTTTTTAATACTTGCCTATTTTGGAAGTAAGTTCGTCTTAGAATTAGTCCTTTAAATAGGCAATCTAACCCTTCACTCTTGACAACCCTCAACTAGTTTCCGTAAAACGGAACTGTGTTTGACTACCTGGGGGAGCTCAAAAGCTCTTGGACGATTATTCGATAAGTACTCTACTGATAGTTCTCGGAGTACTGCTATTTCTTTCTGCGTTTTTTTCTGGCTCAGAAACTGCCTTAATGGCTTTAAACCGTTACCGCCTGCGCCATCTCGCAAACAAAGGCCATCGTGGCGCGCGGCTCGCACAAAACCTTCTTGAAAAACCCGACCGCCTGATTGGGCTCATCCTTCTCGGCAATAATGTTGTTAATCTTTTAGCGTCCCCATTAGCTGCATATATTGGTTATCGTTTATATGGTGATGTCGGTGTTTTTTCTGCCACCATACTATTTATTATCTCGGTACTAATTTTTGCAGAAGTAACACCAAAAACATTGGCAGCAATGCATCCAGAGAAATTTGCATTCCCGGCCTCATATATTTATACACCCCTGCAATATATTACCTACCCGATCGTTTTATTAATTAATGCAATTGCAAATACGTTACTTAAACTTTGTGGTGTGAACTTAACAGAAACCGGACTTAGCTCACTTAGCCGAGATGAACTTCGCACAGTAGTACAAGAAGCCGGAGGATTAATTCCTCGCACCCACCAAAACATGTTGATTGGTATTTTAGATTTAGAATCAATCACCGTTGAAGATATTATGATTCCGCGTAATGAGGTTATCGGTGTTGATATTGACAGTGACTGGGAAGATATCCGATCACAAATTTCTAATGCACCATTTACTCGCATGCCGATTTATCACGAAAATCTTGACAAGATTATTGGCTTTTTACATTTACGTAAAATCTTCTCACGTATTGTAGAAAATGAAATTTCTCTAGATGAACTCAAAACCAATGTTAGAGAACCTTACTTTATCCCAGAGGGTACTAGTCTAAATAAGCAATTGCTAAATTTTCAAAGAGAAAAAAGACGTATCGGATTAGTAGTTGATGAATACGGCGACATCCAGGGCTTAGTCACTCTTGAAGATTTACTTGAAGAAATTGTTGGAGAATTCACAAATGATCCCGCCACACTAACAACCGACATTCATCCCCAGGAAGATGGTAGTTATGTCATTGATGGCAGCACTCACGTACGTGATATAAATAAAGCACTTAAATGGGAATTACAGGAAGAAGGTCCACGCACAATAAATGGTCTTGTACTTGAACATTTAGAAACCATCCCGGAGACAGGAACTTCTGTATTAATAGACGGACATCCAATTGAGATTATTCGCATACTAAATAATTCTATACGCACAGTGCGCATTCAACCCAAAGTCACCCAAGAGGTAGAATGATTTATACCCACTGAAATTGATTTTTTGTGCGCATAACGACACACTCTCCACACTATATCTAACAGCAGCACTTCAATGAGTAAAGCCACACAATATCAATGTGATGCCTGCGGGCATGCGTTTAACAAATGGAGCGGACAGTGCCCTGAATGTAATGCATGGAATACGCTGGAAGAAACTCGCACTATTCAAACTAGCGGCAAAGTTAGATCCATTACACCTAAAACTAGCAGCAAAGTTATTCCGCTTGCAGAAGTTGACGCAATTACTGATCCTAGAATTCAAACCAATCTTGGTGAACTTGATCGCGTTCTTGGCGGGGGTATTGTTCATGGTTCTGTTGTTTTGGTAGGAGGAAGCCCTGGAATAGGCAAGTCAACATTACTTATACAAATGTTAGCCTCCTTAGAACAATACCAAACTTTGTATATTAGCGGCGAAGAATCAGCACAACAAATTTCTTTACGCGCAGAACGCTTAGCTTTAAATAAAGACAATATTCGCTTGCTCAGTAGTGTTTCCTTAGAAGAAGTGCTATCAACACTACAGGCATCAAAACCCAAACTTGTAATAGTTGACTCAATTCAAACCTTAGCCAGTGAACAGCTCAACTCTGCAGCAGGATCCGTTTCTCAAGTAAGAGAATGTGCCGGTCAGCTTGTTCAATATGCAAAAAATACTAATACAACATTATTTGTTGTTGGCCATGTCACCAAAGAAGGCACGTTGGCTGGACCTCGCGTGCTTGAACATATGGTTGATACCGTTTTGTACTTTGAAGGTGACAGTAGTGATCGCTTCCGCTTATTACGTGCCACTAAAAATCGCTTTGGCGCAGTTAATGAACTTGGCGTGTTTGTGATGCAGGAAACTGGGCTCAAAGGTGTAAAAAATCCATCAGCATTATTTTTATCGCATCACCAAAAACCCGCCGCAGGAAGTGTTGTGATGGTAACGCGAGAAGGCACGCGTCCACTAATGATCGAAGTACAGTCTTTAGTGGATGACAATCCTTCCAATAATCCTCGCAGGCTAGCCCAGGGCATAGATCAAAATCGCCTATCTATGCTGTTAGCAGTACTCCACAGACACGCAGCGGTATCCCTTCATAATGAAGACGTCTTTGTTAATGTTGTTGGAGGCGTGCGTGTTAATGAGCCTGCTGCCGATTTGCCTTTACTTCTAGCAGCTTTATCTAGTTTTAGAGACTTCATATTACCTAGAGAGCTAGTTGTCTTTGGTGAAGTAGGATTAGCTGGAGAGATTCGTCCAGTTCCCAATGGACAAGAACGACTCAGGGAAGCATCCAAACACGGATTTACCCAGGCAATCATTCCTGCTTCCAATGTTCCCAAAGAACCCATTAAAGGATTAGAAATTTTCCCAGTTTCACGTCTTGCTGATGCTGTGGATTTAACGCTCAATAAGTACAAATAGCACCCACTTAGATTGCATTGTTTCTGTACGCAAATTATTCACTCCAGATATTTGTTTAGTTTTTATTTTTAATAATTTATATGAATATTTCTATTATATTCATATAGTTATTATAATTTTTAGCTGATTTTTTCTTGTAGTGACTATTTATATTAATTTGCTTTATGCCTGTATTTACGGTAATCATGCATTTAGTTTAAGACTAATAAATATCCAAAACGGATTTTGAATTTTACAGCATGACAAACAAGATGATTTTGGTTCCCGGCCGATCGAGCAAACAAGGCACCTCGTTAAATAAAGGCAAACTAAAAGAAGAATACATTGAAGTCACTTCCACCCTGGAAGTGAATGAAGATGATATGAAACGTCTTGGCTTGGAAAATGGCGATCAAGTAAGACTCAGTAACGATACAGGTCAAACCATCGTATCGTGTATCGGGAAAAAAGCTGCAGACTTGCCGGAAGGCATGCTGTTCATCCCTTATGGTCCTCCATCAAGTCAATTGATGGATAGTGACACGGCAGGCACTGGAATGCCTATGTCAAAACACATGGAAGTCGATATCGAAAAAATTAAACCCTAACGAATAAAATTATATCAATTGGTGGACGTTCATCATGAGTGAAAACATAAAAACAGTAGAAAGCGCAACGTGTACATTTTGTGGCTGTGTGTGTGATGACATGGATCTCACCATTGATATGGATGAAAAGAAAATCACTAAAGCCAAAAATGCCTGCATATTAGGTAAAGCCTGGTTTTTCGAACACACCATTGATCATGATCGCCCGAAAGCAATGATTGATGGCAAAGAAGTTCCTGTCGAAGATGCTATAGAAGAAGCTGCTCAGACACTGACAAAAGCTAAATTCCCTATTACCTATGGTCTTAGCGACACAACCTGTGAAGCACAGAAAGAAGCTGTAGCAATAACTGATCTAATCAAGGGCTGTATCGATACCACCACTTCTGTTTGTCATGGCCCTTCAGGTATGGCTTTTCAGGGCGTTGGTGAAAGTACAATGACTCTAGGTGAGGTAAAAAACAGAGCTGATTTAGTCATTTATTGGGGTGGTAATCCTGCCGAAAGTCACCCGCGTCATTTTGGTCGTTATTCAGTGATGCCTAAAGGCATGTTTGTTCCTAATGGCAAAAAAGATCGACACATAGTTATGGTCGACGTTAGAAAAACAAAAAGCGCAGGTGTTTGTGACCAGTTCATTCAACCCAAGCCAGGTAAAGATTTTGAACTACTGTGGGCATTGCGTGCTTTAGTTAAAGGCAAAAAAGTCAGTAAAGACATAGAAAAAATCACTGGCGTTTCTTTGCAAACAATCGAAGAGCTTGTCGACAGAATGAAAAACTGTCGTTTTGGTGTTTTGTTTTTTGGCATGGGGTTAACCATGACGCGAGGTCGTCACTTCAACTCGGGTGCTCTACTTTCTTTAGCATCAGACTTGAATGAATTCACCCACTTTGTCGCAAAACCAGTACGTGGCCACGGAAACGTTACCGGTGCAGACAACGTTGTCTCATGGCAAACTGGTTATCCTTTTGGTGTTAATTTTAGTCATGGCTTCCCCCGCTTTAACCCTGGCGAATTCACCACTGTTGATGTTTTATCGCGAGGCGATGCTGATGCTGCCATGATTATTGCCAGCGACCCGGCGTCTAACTTTCCAAAAGCTGCGATTGATCATATGCACCGCATTCCGATCATTTCACTTGATACCAAGCAAACAGTCACAAGTAAGCTTGCCCATGTTGCGTTTGCAACTTCAACTTATGGCATCAACACCACCGGAACAGTTTATCGCATGGACGATGTACCTATTACATTACGTCCAGCATTTGAGTCTCCTTTCCCATCGGACCAGGAGATTCTAGTAGGAATAAGGAAACGGGTTCACGAACTCGTAAAAGAGAAAAGGAACATTCAATCAGGAGCAAGCGCTTAAAATAAAACCAAGTTAACAACGCTCGCTATAACTATAAAATAATCAGGGTGTAGTAATGACAAACGAGCTTCGTATTGCGAATGGCAAGGTCTATGATCCTGCTAATAATATTGATGGAGAGGTTCGCGATATTTGCGTCAAAGATGGTCGCATCGTTGACTCCGTCAGCGATAGTGCCACTGTAATCAATGCTCATGGCAATATTGTCATGCCAGGTGGCGTTGACATTCACTGTCATATTGCTGGCCCTAAAGTTAATCTGGCGCGCAAACTTCAACCTGAAGACCATCGTCTAGATCCACATCCCGCGACAGAACACACACGCTCAGGTACAGGAGGAATTGTGCCTTCAACTTTTGCAACAGGTTATCGGTACGCAACTCTGGGTTACACAACCGCCTTTGATGCAGCTGTCCCGCCTTTAGCTGCACGCCATGTACTAGAAGAATTACATGACACCCCCGTAATTGATAAAGGCTATTACATTCTGTTAGGCAACAATATTTTCTTACAGAATTTAATCAAAGAAGGACGAAAAGAAGAACTTACTCAAGCGGTAGCATGGTGGTTACATGCTTCTAAAGGTTACACCTGCAAACTGGTGAACCCTGGTGGCGACGAACCATGGAAAGGTAGAAAGAATTCAAACGTCAAAGATATTGACGAAAAGAGCGATGAATTTGAAATTTCTCCGCGCACAATTATCGATACGTTTATTGATGTGGCTAGTGAATTAGGTTTGCCACACCCTCCTCATGTTCATTGTAACAATTTAGGCCATAGTGGTAATTTTGAAACAACCATAGAAACAATGAAAACAGCTGGTGATCGACGTGTACATATTGCTCATATCCAATTTAATAGTTACGCCGGCGAAGTAGGCAAAAATCCTTTATCTGCAGGTAGAGAGATCATCGAATACATTAATGATCACCCTAATATCTCTTGTGATGTCGGACAGGTCATGTTTGGTAAATCAACAATTATGACAGCAGACGCGCCACTCGCTTACATGCTTAAAGGTTATACCCATGCTAAGTGGGTCAATGTAGACACCGAATGTGAATCGGGCTGCGGTATCGCACCTTTCAATTACCAAGAAAATATTTACACGCACGCATTGCAATGGGCGATTGGCCTAGAAATATTTTTATTATCAAAAGATCCTTGGCGGGTTGTATTATCGACTGACCATCCAAATGGTGGATCATTTATGAGTTATCCGAAGTTAATAAAATTGCTTATGGATAAAAGTTTCCGTGATGAAGAAATGAAACGCGTAAACCAAAAAGCAATGGCAAAAACATTCCTCGGAGAGCTTGACCGAGAATATACACTTAGCGAAATCGCCATCATAACTCGCGCAGGACCTGCAAAATGTTTGGGCTTAAAAAATAAAGGGCACCTAGGTATAGGTGCTGACGCAGATATTACTATCTACGACGAGCAAGACGATAAAGAGTTAATGTTCAACGCACCGCGCTATGTAATCAAATCAGGACATGCCGTCATTGCCGATTATGAATTTACCACTGATTTTTATGGCAAAACTTTACACTCGACTCAAGAATATGACCCCGCAATTGAAGACATTATCCGCCCGTTCTTTGATGATTATTATTCAATTCGATTTGATAACTACGCGGTAAGTGACGCGTACCTACATGACCATGAATTTATACCCGCGCAAAAATCATGAAGATAAAAAAAACAGAAATTGTTGATACGTTTGCTGAAGCTTTTGAAATGTGGGGTTCCCGCGTCATCATTACTGCTGACACATTAGGATGGGCGCGAGCTGCAGCTCAATCAATGACAGGATTCGCAACATCTGTAATTCGATGTAAATGTGAAGCTGCGGTTGAATGTGAAATTGCAAGAGAAGACACTCCCGATGGGAGACCTGGTATTAGCGTGCTTCTTTTCACCATGGCAAAAGACAATATGAGCGCACGTTTAGTGGACCGAATTGGCCAATGTGTCATGACCTGTCCTACCACCGCTTGTTATAACGGAATACCTTCGGAAGACACTGTCCCTGTTGGCGGACGTTTACGCTATTTTGGTGATGGCTACCAAATCTCCAAAAAAGTGGGCGATAGAAAACTTTGGCGCATTCCAGTCATGGAGGGAGAATTTGTTGTCGATGATTCTTTTGGTGTTCAACCTGCAGTGGGCGGAGGTAATTTATTAATATATGGGCCCAACCGTTCAACAACTTTACGCGCATCGTTAGCCGCAGCCGATGCGATGAAAGAAATCTCAGGTGTTTTTCTTCCATTTCCACAAGGTGTTGTTAGATCAGGCAGTAAAGTAGGGTCAAAATATAAAGGCTTGATAGCATCGACCAATGATGAGTACTGCCCTACTCTGCGTGGCTTTGCACCCAAAACTCAAATCCCCGATGGTATTGAAGCTGTTTATGAGATTGTTGTCGATGGTCTAGATGAAGAATCAGTCGCTGAAGCCATGAAGCGCGGAATGCACACTGCTGCAGAAAAAGGCGCTACGTTAATATCTGCAGGAAATTATGGCGGTGATCTTGGCAAATATCATTTTCATTTAAACAAAATATTAGAGGGTTAATGTAATGAGCATAAAACTTACATTACGTACTCGTACCAATGTTCCTTTAGAAGCACAGTGCATTAATCCAGATACGGTTAAACATTTATCACAATCCGGTGTTGAACACCTTGAAGTCATTCATGGCAATGAAACTGCTCGATTAGGTGATTTCTTTACAGTTAAAGGTAAAGGACACGACACTATTCACGTTGAAGGGGATACTTCAAACGTTAAATACCTCGGCGCTGGCATGACCCAAGGTGAAGTAATTATCGATGGTGACGTAAGCATGCATTTAGGCTGCGCAATGACTGGGGGCAAAATTACCGTTAAAGGAAATGCAGGCGATTGGGTTGGACCTGAGATGTCCGGAGGACAAATTGTAGTTAAAGGTAACGCGGGTCATATGGTAGGCAGTGCTTACCGTGGTCAGCCGACAGGAATATTAGGCGGAGAAATTTTTGTTCATGGCAATGTGAAAAATGAAGCTGGCAATTCCATGCGCCGTGGCCTGATCGCGGTAGGAGGAAACGCTGGAGATTTTACCGGTGTGAATTTGCTAGCTGGAAGTGTCATTGTTTGCGGCGAAATGGGAGCCCGTGCAGGTGCAGGCATGAAACGAGGGACCATTGTGTCATTCAGTGATGCTGAAATGCTGCCTACTTTCGAATATGCCTGTACATATCACCCTGTATTTCTACGATTTTATTTAAAGCATTTAAGGGATCAAGGATTCGATATTGACGACCGATATATAAATGGTCGTTACGATAGATGGAGTGGAGATAGTATCGAATTAAATCGAGGGGAAGTATTACTTTTTAACCGTTAATTACAATAAAAAAATCTGATAATTGAATGTAACGTGAGGAGTACATAATTATGACAACCGTAGTAACTGATAATTGTAATGGCTGCAGATTCACAGACTGTGTCGCTGTATGTCCCGTGGAATGTTTTCATTATGACGACAAGATGTTGTATATCGATCCCGATGTTTGCATTGATTGCAGCGCATGCATTCCTGAATGTCCAGTGCAGGCAATATTCGAAGAAGACGACATGCCAGATGATCAAAAAAAATGGATTGAAATCAACGCCGAGAAAGCTCCTGACCTTCCATTAATTACCGAACAAATGGATCCGTTAGATGGAGCTGAAGAGCGTAAAACTGAATTAGGATTTTAGTCAGGCAGGTAGCAATTATGAGTTTAGGCACAGAAAAAAACCCACTACGAGTAGCAATTGTCGGCGCAGGTCCAAGTGGATTTTATGCCAGCGAAGCATTAATCCGGTCTGACCTTCATGTAGAAATTGATCTAATTGAACGTTTACCAGCACCCTATGGGTTGGTTCGTAGCGGCGTCGCACCTGATCACCCTAAACTCAAACAAGCCATCAAAGTGTATGACAAGATTGCTAGTGAGAATTCTGAACTCAACTACATTGGCAATGTAACGGTTGGTAAAGATATCACCGTAGATGAATTAAAAGACTCTCATCACGCAGTGATATTTACTTGTGGTGCCGAAACTGACCGCCGCCTAGGCATTCCAGGCGAGGATTTACTGGGCAGTTACACAGCAACTGAATTTGTCGCCTGGTATAATGGTCATCCTGACTACCGAGATCGGCAGTTTGATTTGTCACACGAAACAGCTGTGATTATCGGCCAGGGTAATGTCGCCGCTGACGTAAGCAGAATCCTTTCTAAAACAGTTGACGAACTTAAAGAAACAGACATTTCACAACACGCACTTGACGCGCTTGCAGACAGTAAAATTAAAAATGTTTACGTTATAGGTCGTCGCGGTCCTGCGCAAGCAAAGTTCACCTCAAAAGAATTGAAAGAATTTGGTGAGTTAACAGATTCTGATCCTATAGTTGACCCAAAAGAATTGGCATTAAATACAGCCAGTGAAGCAGAACTTGCTGAAAAAACCAATGCAGGCAGCAAGAAAATTTTTGATTTGTTTGTAAACTATTCCCAACGTGAACCCACTGGCAAATCTAGAAAATGTTATTTTCAATTCCTCCGCAGTCCTGTTGAGTTGCAAGGAGATAGCAGGTTAGAACGGGTCATCATTGAACACAATCAACTCTCTGGTGATGCTTTCAAACAATCTGCACGTGGCACAGGTGACCTCTATGAACTTGACACAGGCATTCTATTCAGAAGCATTGGATATCGTGGAGTAGAAATGCCAGGCGTCCCCTTCCATGAGAGCTGGGGTGTATTCCCCAACCAGGATGGACGAATCACCGACAACGACGTAGTCGTGCCACAAATGTATACCGCAGGCTGGATTAAACGTGGTCCCTCAGGAATTATTGGAACAAATCGCGCCTGTGCTGTGAGTACAGTGAATGCTCTAATTGAAGACGTCTCGAATATGGAATCTACCGTAAAAGCCGGCAGGGAAAAAGTGTATTCCATTCTTAATAGTCGCGACGTTCAATATATTAACTACCAACAGTGGAAAACTATTGACCAAGTTGAAGTTGAGCGAGGCGAAGCAAAAGGAAAACCTCGCGAAAAAATAACCTCAGTCAATGAAATGTTGTCCTTAATATCCTAAAACAGCACTAGATATCTATACCCTTCCAGTCTAGAGTGCATTTATTGCATTCTATTCTTAATTAATTAATGTCAGCAGCAACTCCAGAACTACAGCGCCCTACACTTTCTACTGAAGGACTCGCACCAACCCACGCTGTGCAAGCACGTGATCAATTCGGTGACATTCGTGATGTGCGAGTGTCAGGGGAATCACCTCTTACATTAAAAGTAGACGATCGCGAAGTGGTCACACTAATGACGCTTGGAACCAATCCAGAATTATTAGCCTTAGGTTATTTGCGCAATCAAAGGTTAATTGAAGATATCTCTGATATTAAGTCTGTTCATGTCGACTGGGAAAAAGAAACTGCTCAAGTCAGCACAAGACAGGGAAAGGGCATTAATGACTGGCAAGAAAAATTAAGCAAACGAACTGTAACCACAGGTTGCGGTCAAGGCACTGTATTTAGCTGCACTTTAGACAAACTTTATGACCATAAATTACCACAGGTGCAAGTGAAGCAGTCATTATTGTATGAGTTATTAAAAAATATCACACAACATAACGAGATCTACAAACAAGCTGGTGCTGTACATGGTTGCGCATTATGCAAAGAAACCAATATTATCAGTTTCATTGAAGATGTTGGACGCCATAACGCAGCTGATGCTATATCAGGAAGAATGTGGATGGACAATATTCAAGGAGCAGACAAAATTTTTTACACAACGGGAAGGCTAACTTCAGAAATTGTTATGAAAGTCACTCACATGGGGATACCTATTTTGTTATCGCGTTCTGGCGTCACTCATATGGGGTTAGAACTAGCAAAAGACTTAGGCGTTACCATGATAGCGCGCGCCAAAGGTAAAGCTTTTCTGGTTTATAATGGTAGCGAAAATCTTATTTATGATAAGAAGCCAGACAAGCCACACAAGTAAATCAGATAGGACTAATTAACTAATCGAGATCTCCCGCTAGAGAGGTACGCATTGCATCTGTTACAGCATCCACTTTTACAGAATACTTTTCATGTTCTATACCGGCAGCAATCGCGGTGCCTGATTTGACCGCTTTTACCATATCTGCATTCAGCTCAAAACGCATAAAATGAACTGATGAAGTTTTATCTTCAGTTTCACGCTCTAAATCTTCATTACATATAGGGTACACTTTATCAAAGCCATCCACGGCAACCCATACAGTTTTTTCTATACCAATTAATTCACCTAACCGTTTACGACGAATTTCTTCATCATCATATTCAAGCATAAATGTTGCTTTCCAGTTACTACCATCTGGAATCAACGGGTTATATGCATCAATTTCTTCTTGAATACCTTCAGCATCAAATACCTTTTCAGCACGTAACATTTCTTGGACTTGATAATGCATCAACGTACGATCTTCAAAATGAACTGTCGCATGCTCACCTAGACGTAACACACGACTTTTTTTATGTTCAATCATTTTTGCTCGGAACTCACTACGCATAGCAGAGTATTCTTCTAATGAGTAGAGATCTTCTTTAGTTAGCTTTTGCATAATCAATTCCCTTCGATTTTCTTATAGCCCGTAAGCTATTCTTAATAGCGTCATTGGGTGAGTCGCATCCGAATCATCCTTCATTCCATTAGAAATTTGATGGCCTGCCATTGGACAATCACTGCTGTAGTAATTTGCTTCTGCTTTCTGAAGTTTGCTAACCACAGGTCTACAAATCTTCATTGATATTTCATGGAACTCTTTTTTCACTGCATAGGTGCCGTCATGTCCGGAGCAACGCTCTAGCACCTCCAATTGTGTATCAGGAATAAGATTCAATACATCACGCGTTTTCAAACCAATCCGCTGTACTCGTAAATGGCATGATGCATGGTAAAAAACTTTACCTAGCGACTTGCTAAAATCAATTTTCAACTGCTTGTTTTTATGTTTCTTATGCAAGTATTCAAATGGGTCAAAGATATGGTCTTTAACCCGCTGAACATCTTTATCATCAGGAAACATTAAAGGTAACTCTTGCTTAAACATTAGTACACATGAAGGGACAGGTGCAACAATATCCCACCCCTCATCAATCCACTTAAGCATAGTTGGAATGTTGGCATCTTTTAATTTCGCTACACCCTCTAAATCTCCTAGCTCGAGCTTAGGCATACCACAACAGTTTTCTTTTTCCATAATAGAAATTGAAATTTTATTGTGTTCAAACACCTTCACTAGGTCGGTGGCTATTTCAGGCTCATTAAAATTGTTATAACAAGTGATAAATAATGCAACCTTATTTTCAGCCTGCATATCAATAGGAAGCGCTCTCTTAGATAACGTTTTGCGTGCGGTCTTGGCGTGGTATTTAGGTATTTTGGCTTCAGCATGTACACCTAAAGTCTTCTCTAATGCTTTACGACCTATTTTTGTCCCATTAGCAGAGTTAACAAACTGAGAAACAATGGGTATACCCGCTAGACTTCCAACAGTGTCAGTACTACTTAAAATTTTGTCGCGCTTTTTAATATTACCTTTGCGAAATTTGATCGCTTTGGCACGTAACATAAGGTGTGGAAAATCCACGTTCCATTCATGAGGTGGCACATATGGGCACTTTGTCAGATAACATAGATCACAAAGATAACAATGATCCACAATCTTGGAGTAATCATTTTTATCAACACCATCAACTTCCATGGTGTCTGATTCATCAACCAAGTCGAACAAAGTTGGAAATGAATTACATAAGCTCACACATCGTCGACAACCATGGCAAATATCAAATACTCGCTCAAGCTCAGTATTAAGTGATTCTTCGTTGTAAAAGTCTGGGTTATTCCAATCAATGGGGTGTCTTGTAGGAGCTTCTAAGCTACCTTCACGCGAACCAGATGTTGCCACGTGTTTGTCCTTTTAAATTTCAAATTAACGAAGCGATAGCTGCACACTGAGTAAATTCTCAATGTGCAGCGCAAATAACTTAACCGTCTAAGTTATCTAGAGCCTTCTGGAAACGATTCGCGTGTGAACGCTCAGCCTTGGCAAGAGTTTCAAACCAATCTGCAATTTCATCAAAGCTTTCATCACGTGCTGATTTAGCCATACCTGGGTACATATCTGTGTACTCATGAGTTTCGCCAGCGATAGCTGTTTTAAGATTGTCGTCTGTGCCACCAAATGGAAGACCTGTTGCTGGATCACCACACTCTTCTAAGTATTCCAGGTGACCGTGAGCATGTCCTGTCTCACCTTCAGCGGTTGATCTAAATACAGTCGCTACGTCGTTGTATCCCTCAACATCAGCTTTTGCAGCGAAATATAGATAGCGACGATTTGCTTGTGATTCTCCTGCAAATGCGGCCTTTAAATTTTCTTCTGTCTTTGTACCTTTAAGAGACATTCGGATGACCTCCAGTTAATATATATTTAGTTAAATGAGAAACGTTCTGATTTAGAATCATTCTAAAAGTGGCGCAAGACTAGAATAAGTAAAAATACTTGTCAACATTATTGCGCTGCAAAACTACCCGTTTAACAATACACCCATTAAACAAAATTTTGGAGAGACTGTGCCTCGTAAAAAAGCGACCCCAAAAATAGACTTTGAAAAATCATTGGCCAAACTCGAACAAGTCGTAGAAAAGCTAGAGTCGGGCGACCAATCATTAGATGAATCGCTAAAATTATTTGAAGAGGGAATTTCACTAACACGTGGCTGCCAAAATGCTCTCAAGCAGGCAGAAGAAAAAATTACCTTTCTAAGCCAAGAAAATGAAGAATGGCTTCCTGATTCAGAACAATCAGCGGGGGATTTTCTTGACGGAGATAACTGAGTATTTAGCCACATGTAGCCAACGAGTAGAATTATTTTTCGATAACAACCTCCCTAGCAAAGACCAAGCACCAACCACCTTACATGGCGCTATTCGTTATTCAGCCATGAATGGAGGCAAACGTATCCGCCCTGCTCTTGTGTATGCTACAGGTGAAGCATTGGGTATAAATCCAATTGAAATAGACTGTATTGCAGGTGCAATAGAGCTCATGCACAGCTACTCATTAATTCATGATGACCTACCTGCCATGGATGATGATGACTTGAGGCGTGGGAAACCTACTTGTCACAGAGCTTACGATGAAGCTACAGCAATACTTGCAGGTGATGCTATGCAAGCTCTGGCATTTTCATTTCTAACTAATTTATCTATAGACGGCCCTGAAGCAGCGATACGATCTCAACTCACTAACCAGCTCGCACATGCTGTGGGCTCCTTGGGCATGGCTGGTGGGCAAGCAATGGACTTAGCAGCAGTTGATAAAAACATTTCAATTGAAGCATTGGAATATATACATCGACAAAAAACCGGCTGCTTAATTCGTGCATGTATAGATATGACTCAAACATGCTGTACAACACTGAGCCAACAGCAACGCTCAAGTCTGTTACAGTTCGGTGAGCACCTTGGTATTGCTTTCCAAATACGTGACGATATTTTAGATGTAATCAGTGACACTGATACATTAGGCAAACCTCAGGGCTCAGATAGTGATCAGAATAAACCTACCTATGTAAGTATTTTAGGTATAGAAGAATCTGAACGACGCTGTGATAACTTTTACCAGCAAGCTCTGGATTGTTTAGAAAATTTAGACAGTCCTACAAAGTGGCTACATATGCTTGCAGAACACATTGTGTGCCGAAAGCACTAACGATTAGCACAATGAACATTATTTACAATGGACACTAAAGAATATCCGACTCTTGACAAAATTGAGTTTCCTGCAGATTTACGCGACTTGCCTCTGATACAGGTACCGAACGTTTGCAAGGACTTAAGAAATTATTTACTTGATTCAGTCTCTAAAAGCGGCGGTCATTTTGCGGCTGGTCTTGGTGTTATAGAGTTAACTGTGGCATTGCATTATGTCTTCAATACACCAAATGATAAATTACTCTGGGATGTAGGCCACCAAAGCTATCCGCATAAAATTCTTACAGGGCGCAAGCATCAGATTGAATCGATTCGCACACGAGGTGGCCTAGGCCCATTTCCTTGCCCCGAGGAAAGTGAATACGATTGTTTTACTGTAGGCCATTCAAGCACCTCTATAGGTGCTGCACTTGGAATGAATTTATCATTCCAATTAGATAATCGAGCTCAACAAGCGATACCAATTATTGGTGATGGTGGCCTTACTGCTGGCATGGCTTATGAAGCACTTAATCACCTCGGCGACATTCGCGCAAACATGTTAATCATTCTTAATGATAACGAAATGTCTATATCGCCAAATGTCGGCGCAATGACTAACTACCTAACACGCATGTTATCAGGACGCGTATTCTCCAGCGTAAGAGAAAGCAGCAAACGCCTGCTCAAACCTATGCCTCCAATGTGGGAATTAGCTCGTCGCACGGAAGAACACGTAAAAGGTATGTTTGCGCCAGGCACTTTGTTCGAAGAAATGGGTATTCGCTATTTTGGTCCAGTGGATGGTCACGATTCAAATTCGCTTATTAAAACTTTACGCAATATCAAGCAAATCGAAGGCCCAAAAATTCTTCACGTCATCACCAAAAAAGGCAAAGGTTATTTGCCAGCGGAACAGGATCCTGTTGGCTATCATGCAGTACCAACATTCAACCCTAATCTTGGTATTAAAAAAACATCTGCTCCTAATAAAAAACCAACATACACCCAAGTATTTAGCGACTGGATTTGCGATATGGGTTATAGAGATTCGCGATTAGTGGCAATTACTCCTGCTATGCGTGAAGGTTCCGGATTAGTACGCTTTCAAAAAGAGTTCCCAAATCGCTATTATGATGTAGCTATCGCGGAACAACATGCAGTCACAGTAGGTGCCGGTTTAGCAATTGCTGGACATAAACCTGTTGTGGCTATTTATTCCACTTTTTTACAACGTGCATATGACCAACTGATTCATGATGTCGCAGTTCAAAATCTTCCTGTTCTTTTTGCAATCGATCGGGCGGGCGTGGTGGGCCCAGATGGAAAGACACATACTGGCAGTTACGATTTAAGTTTCCTGCGCTGCATTCCTAATATGACTATCATGGCACCAGCAAATGAATGCGAAACAAGACAAATGCTACAAACGGGATTTGAAATCAATGGCCCAAGCGCTATTCGTTATCCTCGCGGCATCGGACCTGGAAGTACTGTACGAAATAATTTTGAAACATTAGAAATTGGTCGGGCTGATCAAGTTAGAGAAGGCAAAAATATTGCGATACTATCTTTTGGCAGTACCTTAGCCAGTGCATTAGATGCAGCCAACCAAATTAATGCCACTGTCATCAACATGCGTTTTGTTAAGCCAATTGATGATGAAATGATAGTGCGTATCGCCAACAGCCATACTTTAATAGTAACCGTCGAAGACAATGTCGTTATGGGTGGAGCTGGTAGCGCGGTCAATGAGGTTGTAGCTGCACAACAAATATCGGTGAAATTATTGAACTTAGGTCTTCCTGACCATTTTCAAGAGCACGGCACACGTGAAGAATTACTTGCAGATGCCGGCTTAGACAGTGCATCAATCACTGCCAGAATCAACAAAATATATCCGCTGAGGGATTGCGAAGCCAAAAGTGCTCACGTAGTATCTGGGTAACAAGAAAATAAACCCCCATAAATTTTATATGTTAATCAAGAGGTTAGAAACATGAGCGCAAGTGCTGGCGATGTTGTTACACCAATTCCAGATACACAAAATAAAGCTGACACCCGCCAAATACCGATTGATAAAGTCGGCATTAAGGGGATTAAACACCCTGTTCGTGTATTAGATCGTTCAGGTGGCGAGCAAAATACCATTGCGGAATTCAACATGTATGTGAATTTGCCACATAATTTCAAAGGCACACACATGTCGCGCTTCGTAGAAATTCTTAACGAATACGAGCGTGAGATTTCAGTTAAATCATTTAACGATATGTTAGAAAAAATGGCTGAGCGTCTCGAAGCAGATTCCGGTCATATTGAAATGACATTTCCTTACTTTGTTAAAAAGACGGCACCTATTAGCGGTGTAGAAAGTTTACTTGACTACCAAGTATGTTTTCGCGGTGAGATTAATAATAATCAAGCCCGTACTGATGTGGTTGTTCTTGTTCCTGTAACTAGTTTATGCCCGTGTTCAAAAAGCATCTCAGATTATGGCGCACATAATCAACGTTCGCATATCACTATATCCGTGCGTATCCAAGATTTTGTATGGATTGAAGAATTAATCGAAATGGTTGAGAAACAAGCTTCTTGCGAACTATATGGATTATTAAAACGACCTGACGAAAAGTATGTCACTGAACGCGCTTATGATAATCCTAAATTTGTTGAAGATTTAGTGCGTGATATCGCTACACAACTGAATAACGATGATCGCATCGATGCGTACACAGTAGAATCAGAGAACTTTGAATCTATTCACAATCACTCTGCTTACGCATATATCGAAAAAGACAAACGCACTTAAATAAAATTACTTAACCTGTGGTACGGAATACTTGGTAAGCGCTAAGAATCTGATTCAAAATTAATCGAGCATCATATTCTGAAACCACTCTGCCCTCAGCATCATCTGCGAAATGCACTGTAATTAAAGTTTGTGCGCTTTGTGGAAGCAAATGCACTTGATAACGAGAACTTTGCAAACTTGTTCCATCAGGCAAGTCTAAATTGCTAGTGTCAATAAAATAGACACCCTTCGTTCTACTTTGCTCAAATATAGTTAACCCTGTTCTATCTAAAGCAATGCCTGTACGGCGCCATACTCGACTATATTGATCACCAACAAATAGAACTGGTATTCCATCTACATCTTTCAAATCTATATATAAGCGCGGACCTTGCGCATTAGCCACTTCAAATAAAGCGTCTTGGCGTGACTTACCCATATGCTCCATCAAATTCACCATCACTTCAGCTTCAGCTTCAGGATCACTTTTTGCTGCCGCCCAAACACCACCCTGATCGGTGATGGCTTGTAAGTCTGCTTTACGCTGGCTAATAAAAATGTTTGTCACCGCATTAGGTTCTCGCTCTAAGCGAATACGAAACTTACTTCGTGATGCAGCCACTTCTCGCCCACCGGTAATGCCACTATTACTTGAATCAATTTGCTCGATCCAATCCGTTTCCATTATCCCGGTAGACGGAAGATCTTTATCTAAGCCGATACCTTGATTCGCCCAAAATGAACGTAGCAATGGCCACACATTAACTGGATCGACTTCTGCTTCTAACCAACGCAAGTCACCTTCACGGCGTAAAGATACATCAACATATTCTGGCGCAACACTTGCGTCTAGTGCTTTTCCATATGTTTCTATAGCACTGACACGATCATTCGCAGTTTGTGGAATTTTTAAACTTTCATCCCATTCTGGAGTAACTAATTCCGGTGGCGCCTCAAGCCCTCCAACACTGCCAGCTTCACCATATTTCGTACCAACAATATTTTTCACATAAGCGCATGATTGCAGCGCTGACAGAGAACAAACTAACACACAGATATTAATTAAATTTCTATTCATGTTTTTATTTGTGTAATTATATTTAAATACAGCCAGCTTTTTTCAATGCACTGCGCATGACATCATGATATTGCTTATCCAAAGGCGTAAGGGGTAATCGCAGCCCTGGGGGAATTAAGCCCATTTCATGTAGAGACCATTTTGTTGGAATAGGGTTCGATTCAATAAACAAATCACGGTGCAGGTCCTCTATTTTAGCATTTATTTCTTGTGCTTTTTCACGATTACCCGCTAGTGCCGCTTGACACATTTCATGCATGAGTTTTGGCGCTACATTAGCAGTCACTGAAATCACACCTTGGCCACCAGCTAAGATAGATTCCATCGCCTGAAAATCTTCGCCACTCACAATCATGAAATCTGGACCACATAATTCTCTAATTTTTATACCGCGCGCTAACTCGCCGGAAGCTTCTTTAACACCCACAATATTTTTGATTTTAGACAGACGTGCTACTGTTTCAGGGAGCATGTCACAAGCGGTACGACCAGGCACGTTATATAAGATTTGAGGAATATCAACTTCTTCAGCGACTTTTTTGTAGTGTTGAAATAAACCTTCTTGCGTAGGTTTGTTGTAATAAGGCGTGACTAATAAACATGCATCTACACCAGCCTCAGCTGCGCAGCGCGTAAGTGAAATCGCCTCCCAAGTAGAATTTGCCCCTGTGCCGCCTATTACTGGCACACGGCCTTTGACGCGATCAACGACGCGTTTAATCACTTCACAGTGCTCTTGGTGATCTAGAGTTGCAGATTCACCGGTTGTACCAGCGGGTATAATGACATCAGTTTGGTTATCTAGATGAAAATCGACCAATTTATCTAACGATTCAAAATCAACTGAACCATCATCCTGCATTGGCGTGGCAATCGCGACCATGCTGCCTTTAAACATTCATCTCTCCGTGCGCTATAAAATAGCAGGGAATAGTAATCGGCCACATTCGCCTTTACAAGCTCATCTTACTCAATGAGCGGCCATTTCAACCCAAATTGAAACTACAACCAAATTAATCATTAGCCTTAATATCTGTGCTTTGCTCGATATCTACTTGAGGCCAAGCATTAATCACAGCGTTGATTAGTGTTGCCAACGGAATAGCAAAAAACACTCCCCAAATACCCCAAATACCCCCAAAGAATAGTACTGCGGCAATAATTGCTACTGGGTGTAAATTAACTACCTCTGAAAATAATAGCGGAACTAAAATATTTCCATCTATAAATTGAATGATGCTATATGCAATTAGCACATAGGCAAATTCGCTAGATATCCCCCATTGTGCATAAGCAACAAACATAACCGGTAATGTGACTACGGCAGCACCTGCGTATGGGATAATCACCGACAAGCCAACTAGCACTGCCAACAACATTGCATAATTCAAATCTAGAAAAGTAAATGTCACGTAAGTTACCGACATTATAATAAATATCTCAATAAACTTGCCGCGCACATAGCTAGCTATCTTTTGATTAACTTCAAACCATACTTCATTAGTTAAATCCCGATCGCCAGGCAAAAAATCTTCCAACCACTGAAGAATTATTGACTTATCTTTTAACAAAAAGAACACAAGCAATGGCATCAAAATTAAATACACCAGAATAGTAATTAGCCCAACCACGGAGGCCAATGGACGAGAAATAAGCGCTTGCCCAAAATTAACTAGTTCGCCGCCAAGAAACTTCATCATATCGTCCACTTGTTCTTGATTGATCAAACTTGGAAATCTTTCCGGCAACTGCATTAGTAATTGCTGCCCTTGGCTAACCATAATTGGCAGGTCTTTGAAAAATTCTGAGAGTTGTTTTGACAGTACGGGAATAAATACAAATAAAAGTAAAAGAAGTACTGCCATAAATATAGAAAACACAATAAATAAAGCAATTATTCTTGGGCTTTTGCTTTTTTGAAGGAGCGAGACCGCACCCTCAAGCAAATAGGCTATCACAATACTTGCAAATAGTGGCGCTAGGATTTTACCAGCGAATATGACAACAGCGAATCCGCCCAGCAAAAATAATAATAAAATTACAACTTGTGGATCTGAAAAGTGACGATCATACCAAGCACGCAAATAATCAAACATAAAAGACTAACAATTTTAAAAAAGTAGCAATACAATTTCTAGTTTTGAAACTTTAGCTCACCTAATGATTTGATGCATCACTACAATAAGTACGTGCATAGTCGAGCAGTTTTTCCATTGCACGTAATCTAAATTTTTGTCGCTGACGAACAAAAGAGAATGATCTTTCCATAGGAGGATCTAGAGTCACCGCAACCAATGTGCCTAATTTCAATTCTTTTTCCAGTGTCGCCAGTGACGCTATTGAAATACCCATCCCAGCTTCAACCGCCCCTTTAATTGATTCAGGACTACCAAGCTCAAGCGATACATTGAGATTATTACGATCCAAACCCAGTCCCACCATATGATCCAGTATCACTTCGCGAGTCCCAGATCCTTCTTCTCGGCAAATAAACGGATAGTTCATCACCTCTTCCAGAGAAATAGATTCTCGATTGGCAATTTCGTGCCCTGGCGGAACAACAACAACTAGCTGATCTACTCGACACACTTCTACCAATAAATTTTTATTCGCCACCGGTCCTTCAACTACGCCAAGATCGATCATGCTATTTTCGACCATAGACACTATTCCCTCAGTATTTGAAACTTTAAGCCTTAAATTAATATCTGGAAATTCAACGGTAAAACCACGCAACAAGGCCGGCAACATATACTCTGCAATAGTAGTACTAGCCCCCATGGTTAGCGCACCACTGACATCACCCGTTAATTCTTTTACTGTATTTTCCATTTCAGCATACAAGGAGAAAATTTCTTCTGCATACTCGTATGCTTTACGCCCAGCTTCTGTTAATGCAACACGATTATGAGTTCTGTCAAATAGACGTGTATCAAAATGGTCTTCAAGCTGGCGCACTTGGAAGGTCACCGCTGGCTGAGTCATATGCAACGTTTCTGCAGCTTTGGTAAAGCTGAGTAATCGTGCAACGGTATAAAATACTTGGAGCCTGCGATCAGCCATAAACAATGATCCTTAGTGGATTACCTGTGTAATTGTGAGTATATCACTCTCGACACAGTATATGATGCTTGATATTTATCCAGCCTTAGGCCGCGATAGCGGCTTTGTTAGCTACTCTTATCGCCGATATCGACAGCTCCGTCGTATGCACCCCATTTTATCGACATGTGGATCATTGGGATTAGCAATGCTTCTGCTACAATTTAATCATTACGCTAATGGAGTTTTTATCATGTGGAAATCAGGAACAATTGTTGGGATAGCCTTGGTATCAATTTTAATTGCTAGCAATGTTAATGCACAAGCATATAAATGGGTCAGCCCAACGGGAAATACCATCTATAGTCAAACACCGCCTCCGATAGGAACTCCTTTTGAATTAGTAGATGACGAAAGCATTGCCGCTTCTAACTACAGTATATCTAAGACTAAGAAATTGAATAAAAGCCTAGATGCTTCACGTGAAGCTCGTGAAAAGAAAAAAAATGAGCAACAGCAACTTGCCGAAAGCAATCAGATCAAAAAAGAAAATTGCGCACAGGCGAAAACAAACCTTACTTCTCTAACAAGCAGAGGCCAAGTCACTATTAAAGAAGGCGGTCTTTATCGCAAACTGACTGAAGAAGAACGACAAGAACGCATCACATCAGCCAATCAAAGTATCGAAGAATTTTGCAACTAACACTTAACTAATTGCTGACTTAATTTAACATTTTCAAGGATGTACTTGCTTAGAAGCTAAATCTGGTATTTACTGGCGCGCATTACGCCAACAACTACAAGTATACGTTACAAATGCGCGTTTCCAACTTCCCACTTTCTACACTAAAAGAAGTCCCTGCTGACGCTGAAATTATCAGCCACCAGCTAATGCTTAGAGCTGGAATGATTCGAAAATTGGCCTCTGGTATGTATAGCTGGCTGCCATTAGGGCTACGCACACTAAGAAAAGTGGAAGCTATAATCCGCGAAGAAATGAATCAGGCTGGCGCACTGGAGCTACTAATGCCCTCAGTGCAACCCGCGGAACTATGGCAGGAATCAAAACGCTGGGAGCAATATGGCCCAGAACTGCTTCGCTTTAATGATCGCCATCAACGCGAATTTTGTTATGGCCCTACGCATGAAGAAGTAATCACCGATATTGCTCGTCGTGAAATTCGCTCTTACAAGCAATTACCAGTCAACTACTACCAAATTCAGACAAAATTCCGTGATGAAATTCGCCCTAGATTCGGCGTCATGCGAGCACGTGAGTTCATAATGAAAGATGCTTACTCTTTTCATGAGTCTCAGCAATGCCTGGAAAATACATATCAATGCATGCACCAGGCTTACACAAAAATTTTTAATCGACTAGGTTTAGAGTTCCGCGCTGTTGAAGCCGATTCCGGATCTATTGGTGGTAATAGCTCTCATGAATTCCATGTGCTTGCTAAGTCAGGTGAGGATGCCATTGCCTTTTCAGACGCTAGTAATTACGCAGCCAACGTTGAATTAGCGCCTATCGCATATCAAGAAAACACCAATTTAGGCGAAAAATTAAGCTCTGAAAAAGTAGCAACACCCACACAAAAAACCATCGATGAAGTCAGTCAGGCGCTTGCAGTTGAAACAAAACAATGCATAAAAATGCTTATCGTCAAATCTGAAGATAATGGTGTAATTGCCTTAGCTATTAGAGGGGATCATGAACTAAATCCTGTAAAAGTAGAAAAAATTGATGGCGTATTTAGTCCGCTCACTTTTGCCAGCAATGAAGAAATTGAAAATTCAACTAATTCTGTGCCTGGCTTTATAGGCCCAATTGATCTTAATTGTCGGGTAATAGTAGATCACGCAGCTGCCATACTAGAAAATTTTGTATGTGGTGCAAACGAAGCAGGATTTCATATTAAGAATGCTAATTGGCCGCAAAAAACTGCACTAGAGCACGCAGATCTGAGGAATATCCAGCAAGGCGATCCAAGCCCGGACGGCAATGGGTCTATTCAAATCAAACGTGGTATAGAAGTTGGTCATATTTTTCAGCTTGGTGATAAATATAGTCGCGAACTCAATGCATCTGTTTTAGATCAAAACGGCAAAGAAAAAATTATGACGATGGGATGCTATGGTATTGGCGTTTCGCGCATCGTAGCTGCGACCATCGAACAAAATTACGACGACCACGGAATTATTTGGCCATTGTCGCTTGCGCCGTTTCAGCTTTCCCTGATTCCAATCAATATGTCTAAATCAGAAACGGTAAAATCCTACTGTGAAGATATTTATCAGCGCTTGAGTAAGAAAGGTATCGAAGTACTTTTCGATGACCGTAATCTGCGTCCTGGAATGATGTTTGCGGATCATGAACTAATTGGTATCCCGCATCGTTTGGTCGTCAGTGAACGTGGCTTAAAAGCAGGCCGGCTGGAGTACAAATATCGTACTGATAAAGACAGCAAAGATATTGAAGTATCAGATGTTGAAACCTTCTTAGTTAAGTTAATAACCTCAAACTTTGTTGGTTAAATTCAATTAGTCTCGACAGAATAAGTTCACACACTAATTTTTAGAGTTACGGAACTACAAATTCACAATACTCTAATTTACTAATATACAAGACATTTTATGTTGGCATTCCTGTCATTTTGCGAATAAACTGCGACTCATGACATCTGTTGTTCCTTTCAGTAGGTGTTTAATAAGACGTGTGTAGTTAACGCTGCATGCAATAATAATTAGCAATTTAAAGTAAACACTTAAACACTTCCATTTTTCTTAACAGGAGTAAAAATATGAAGACGAGAGTAATGATACTGGCAGCCGCATTATTTGCGATGGTCAGCACCAGTAGCGTAGTCGTAGCAGAAGATACGATGTACGTTCCAATCCCAAGTTATCGTGTGGGCCCATATGCAGCGGGTGGTACAGGATATTTTGGTGGAATCTTAGACTATTATAATTTGTTGAACTCACGTGGCGGTATCGGCGGAGTTAAGCTAATTTGGTCTGAGTGTGAAACTGAGTATTCAGTAGAGCGTGGAGTAGAGTGCTACAAGCGATTGAAAGATCGTGAAGGTGGCGCTGTATTTTTTGATCCACTATCAGTAGGTATCTCAACTGCATTGATCGAAACAGGTCGCGCAGACAAGATGCCAATCATCGCAGTGAACCATGGTAAAACAGCCGGTCAACGTGGCGATATTTTCCCATACTACTTTATGCCAGGCATCAACACATATGATGAGCACTCAATTATGGTGCACTACATTGGTGGTTTAGAAGGTGGCATGAGCAATCTTAAAGGTAAGAAGATTGCGATGTTGTTCCACGGATCACCGTATGGTCGTGAAGCAATTGATTTCATGGACAGCATGTGTGAGAAGCACGGATGTTCACATGAAGCAATCGAAGTACCTCACCCAGGTAACGAGCAGCAATCACAATGGTTGAAGATTCGTAAATCAAAGCCTGACTACGTATTACTACGTGGCTGGGGTGTGATGAATCCAGTGGCTATGCAGACTGCTAAGCGTATGGGTTATCCAGTAAGCCGATTAATCGGAAACATCTGGTCTAACTCAGATGAGGACGTAATTCCAGCAGGTAGTGCAGCAGATGGCTACCAAGCGATTACAACTCACCCTGCGGGCACAGACTTCAAAGTGGTTCAAGACATCATTTCTGACGTGTATGGCGCAGGTAACGGCGACCTTCAGGATAAGTCACGTTTAGGTTCTGTATATTGGAACTTAGGTGTACTAGCTGGTGTTGTTCACACAGAAGCACTAAGAATTGCTCAAGAGCGATTTGGTAACCGTGCGTTAACTAGCTCAGAAGCTCGTTGGGGCTTTGAGAACTTAACTCTAACTGCAGCACGCATTGAAGAGTTAGGCGCAACTGGCTTAGTGCCTGAGTTGAACTTGAGCTGTATGGACCATGTAGGCGGTCACTTAGCGAAATTCCAGCAATGGGATGCGAGTGCACGTCAGTGGAACATTGTGTCAGATTGGATTGAAGGTGATGTACCATTATCACAAGCAATCATTGATGCAGGTGCAGAGAAGTATGCAGCAGACAATGGCATCGAGAGACGTCCTTGTGATGCAAGCAACAACGACGATGACTTCGACCTTTAAGAAGTCGACTTCGTAATCAAATTAAAACCGGGCTTTTTAGCCCGGTTTTTTTTCGTCTGCATTTTAGTGCTGACGTAACACTTAGAATCTCTTATATTAAATAACTACATGTCTTCTCATAAACGTTCAATATTAATTACCGGGTGTTCGTCAGGTATTGGCTATCAAGTTGCAAAAGACTTGAGTAAACATGGTTATCAAGTGATAGCAAGCGCTCGAAATAATGCAGATGTAAAACGCCTAAACAAGGAAGGTATATTTTGTTTACAACTTGATTTAACAGACTCTCAAAGTATTCAAAATGCTTTTGAAGCTTGCCTAGAATACTCACAAGGCTCACTTTACGGATTATTTAATAATGGAGCTTATGGACAAGCAGGCGCTGTAGAAGACCTTACGCGCGAAGCAATGACTTTACAGTTTGAAACCAATGTAATTGGCACCATGGAGCTGACAAATTTAGCCATACCTATAATGCGCCAACAAAACATGGGACGCATTATTTTCAACAGTTCTATCCTCGGATTTATCGCATTAAAATTCAGAGGCGCTTACACAGCGAGTAAATATGCAATCGAAGGATTTGCAGATACATTAAGGTTAGAGCTAGAGGATACAAAGATATCAACATGTTTAATTGAACCTGGCCCAATAGAAACCAAATTTAGAGCTAATAGCTATCAGATGTATAAAAAATATGTCGATCGAGATAGCAGCCCGTTTAAACTAGAATATTTAAATTCAGAAAAACGTTTACTTAAAAAAGGTGCAGCAGCACCTTTTACCCTTCCCGCCTCTGCAATAACACCCAAAGTCATTCACGCCCTTGAAAGCAGTCAGCCAAAAGCACGTTACTACGTCACTAAGCCAACATATGCTTTAGGTTATTTAAAACGTGCATTAAGCAGCAAACACCTAGACAAAATTCTGTTGAAAATATCTAATAGCTAAATTACTTTTTACAAAAACTTAGACTGCCATCCTTAATCTCAACTTGTATTACATCACCTGAGATATATTTACCCTGCAACAAATCTCTTGCTAACGCATCTTCTAAGTATTGCTGTATTGCTCTTTTTAATGGCCGCGCTCCGTAGATTGGATCAAAACCAGCATTACCCAGATACGCAAGTGCCTCATCTGATATCTCGATACTTATTTCACGCTCTGTTAATCGCTGCTGTAATCGGTTCAACTGAATCCTAGCAATTTCTTGAATTTGCTGCTTAGTTAATGGCTTAAATACTATAGTGTCGTCAATTCGATTTATAAACTCAGGCCTAAAATGTTGCCCTACAACTTCCATCACTGTTGACTTGATTTCATCATAGTTCTGAGATGCCGATAATTCTTGTATGCGATCACTCCCAAGGTTAGATGTCATCACTATCACTGTATTTCGAAAGTCTACTGTGCGCCCGTGCCCATCAGTTAAACGACCATCATCTAACACTTGAAGTAGAATATTAAACACGTCTGGGTGCGCTTTCTCTACTTCATCAAGTAACACGACACTATACGGTTTACGCCTAACAGCCTCAGTTAAATAACCACCTTCCTCATAACCAACATAACCTGGTGGTGCGCCAACTAGCCGAGCAACAGAGTGCTTCTCCATAAATTCTGACATATCGATGCGAACAATTGCTTCTTCAGTATCGAATAAAAATTCCGTGAGCGCTTTAGTCAGTTCTGTCTTACCCACACCGGTTGGACCTAACATTAAAAATGAGCCATTGGGTCGATTGGGATCAGCCAAGCCAGCACGAGATCGCCTGACTGCATTTGATACCGCTGTAATTGCTTCATTTTGGCCAACCACTCTACGTTGAAGATAACTTTCCATCTCCAATAATTTTTGTTGCTCACCTGAAAGCATTTTAGTAACGGGAATGCCTGTCCATTTAGAGACGACTTCAGCGATTTCATTGTCGCTGACATTATTTCTCAATAACTGTGTCTGCCTATTTTCGTTACCTGCAGCATCCTGAATTTTTTTCTCTAAATTTGGAATTACGCCATATTGCAACTCAGACATTTTTGCCAAATCTCCTGAGCGGCGTGCAGAATCGAGTTGAATCCGCGCCTGTTCTAGCTCTTCTTTAACGTGATGCGTTCCTTGCAATGTTGCCTTATCAGCATTCCAAATTTCTTCCAAGTCTGAATAACTTTTTGATAGCTGCTTTATTTCATCTTCAAGAATCTCTAAACGCTTAAGTGATGCATCATCAGACTCTTTTTTCAACGCTTCGCGTTCAATTTTCAACTGAATAAGACGCCTGTCCATTCTGTCCATTTGCTCTGGCTTAGAATCGATTTCCATGCGAATCTTTGAAGCAGCTTCATCAACTAAGTCAATGGCCTTATCTGGTAGCTGACGGCCAGAAATATATCGATGCGACAATGTTGCTGCCGCCACAATAGCAGGATCAGTAATCTCGACACCATGGTGTAATTCGTAACGTTCTTTAAGTCCGCGCAGAATGGCTATGGTATCTTCTACCGAAGGCTCATCTACAATAATTTGTTGAAAACGTCTTTCCAGCGCTGCATCTTTTTCGATATATTCACGATACTCATCTAGCGTTGTTGCGCCCAAACAATGTAGCTCACCTCTTGCTAATGCTGGCTTCAACATATTACCTGCATCCATCGCACCTTCTGCTTTACCCGCACCAACCATAGTATGCAATTCATCGATAAATAATATAATTTGCCCTTCTTGTTTGGCCAAATCATTCAAAACCGCTTTTAAGCGTTCTTCAAATTCACCACGAAATTTTGCACCAGCAATTAGTGCACTTAAGTCTAAAGAAAGTAGTCGTTTACCTTTAATTCCTTCTGGCACTTCTCCATCAACAATTCTTTGTGCCAAGCCTTCAACAATCGCAGTTTTACCTACACCCGGCTCACCGATTAATACCGGATTATTTTTAGTACGTCTCTGCAATACTTGAATTGAGCGTCGAATTTCATCATCTCGACCAATGACCGGATCTAATTTACCCTGTTCTGCACGCTCAGTTAAATCAACTGTATATTTATCCAAGGCATCGCGTTGTTCCTCTTGATTCTGGCTATTCACAGCTTCGCCTTTGCGTAATTTTTTAATTGCCTTTTGTACATTAGATTTATTCGCGCCTAACTGCTTTAATACTTCACCGACAGCATGCTTATCTTCTAACACTGCCAGTGCAAATGCTTCGCATGCAATGTATTCATCACCCCATTCGTGAGCAATTTTTTCTGTAAGATTTAACAAGCCCGACAAACTTGAAGACACATGAACTTCTCCGCCCACACCACTAACTTGAGGTAAAGATTCAATTTGCTGCTGCAATCGAGAAGATAATTGATCTACATCAATCCCTGCATTTGCATAAATGTTGTAAACACCACTGCCTTGATGCTCGAGCATGGCTAACAATACATGCGATGCTTCTAGCATTTGATGACTTTGACGCACAGCTAAAGACTGCGCTTCTTGCAAGACTGATTGAAAGGTTGTAGTTAGCTTATCTGTTCTCATATGCTTCAAATATTCATTCAAGATGATCTATATTTGGGGGTAGCTATGAGTAACTTCAAGGGCAAATTTCTAATGTCGAGCAATAATTGTTGCCATTCTTCCTGTCACTGAATTACGCCGATATGAAAAAAATTGCTGCTCGTCACCGTAAGTGCAATAGTCCCCACCATATATATTTTCTATATCGGCCGCTTTGAGAACAATCTTTGCGGCTTGATAAATGTTAAGTATCCACTTACCTGATTCTTTAACTTTAAAGCATCGCTCAAATTCATTATTACGTAACATGTAAGCCTCAAAAACATCGCTCCCCACTTCAAATGCATCGGGACCAATGGCGGGCCCTAACCAGACATATTCTGGCTTTTTTATTTGCGACATTGCGCCGATAGTACTTTCTATAACACCGTCCACCAGCCCTCGCCAACCAGCATGAGTCGCGCCGACACATTCTCCTTTTTCATCAGAAAACAACAATGGCAAGCAATCTGCCGTCAACACGGCACAAGCAATGTTCTTGCAACTTGTGAACGATGCATCTGCCTCAATGACATCAGCATCGATAACAGATGCATCTACAGTGATTGTACTATGAGTTTGTCTCAGCCATTTTGTTGTATAATCCACACCAAGAAACTCATCTAGTTGATGGCGGTTTCTCAATACATCTTGTTTCTTATCACCAACATGCAGTGCAAGATTAAACTCATCGTATGGACTCGCACTACATCCTCCGACTCTGGTTGTAGTGAATGCAGTAACTTTACCTTGCAATGGCCAATTAGGCTCAATCAGCCGCATGTTCATAAAGAAGTGTGTTGTCTAAGTGTCTCTAACAAACCCTGCATGTCATCAGGCATATCAGTACTCCATTTCATTGCTTTATGTGTTATAGGATGCTCAAAAGCAAGCTCAAAGGCATGCAATGCTTGGCGAGGAAATGAGCATAAACATTCATTTAGTTCTTCCGGCACATTCGCTACTCTTTGCATACGTGGCGCATACACTGCATCACCTATGAGTGGATATTTAATTGCAGAAAAATGCACTCGAATTTGATGAGTACGTCCGGTTTCTAATTTAGCTTCAACCCATGTATGACGTTTAAACTTCTCTACTATTTTGTAATGCGTACATGCTGGCTTACCTTTTTCAGATATCGCCATTTTAGTCCGATCATGTGGGTGACGACCAATAGGTTTGTCAATCGTCCCACCAGAAATCATCTGCCCACGTACAACAGCATAATAACGTCGCTCCACTTTGCGCTCTTGTAACATATTAGTTAACGCTGCGTGGGCAACCAAAGATTTTGCTACAACCATTACTCCACTAGTATCTTTATCTAAACGATGAACAATCCCTGCGCGTGGCAAAGACGACTGCTTCTTATCATGATGAAGCAATGCATTCATTAGTGTCCCAGTGTGATTGCCCGCTCCAGGATGCACTACTAAGCCTACTGGCTTATTGATCACAATAATATGTTCATCTTCAAAAACAATATTGATGGGGATATTCTCAGCAAGATGTTGAGTATTTTGGTCTTCCTGAACGGGGTGTAACTCAACCTCCTCACCCCCTGTAACACTAAATCGCCCAACTTGGAATTTGCCATTCACAGTGACTAATTCTTGAGTAATCCAAGACTGTATCTTGGCACGAGAGTATTCAGGGAATAACATTGCTAGCGAACGGTCAAGTCTTAACCCAGCATGATCCATGGGAATCACTATTGTTTGCTTAATTTGCTCAGACATATCGCTAGTAAACGCCTGTGTAATGTATACTTACCATTAAAATAATTAACTTTTTATCTAACATGTTCCATAACATTCGATATTTGCAATTAATTTGTATCCTATGCCTGATCCTGATATCAGGTTGCTCGACCGTCAAAGGATTATTTGGCGATGATGAAGATGAAGATCCTACGATAAGTGAGGACATATCTGCACGTCAACTTTACCAAAAAGCGAATGGTGAGATGCAGAGAAATCAATTCGCAGATGCTATCGAAAGCTATACACTTTTAGAATCACGCTATCCATTCGGTCGCTATGCACAACAAGCTCAACTTGAACTTACTTTTCTCTACTATCGACAAAGCAATATGGATGCATCAATCAGTAGTGCTGACCGTTTTATCAAACTAAATCCACAGCATCCCAATGTGGATTATGCACACTATATGAAAGGCTTGGCCAATTTCGATAAAAGCAAGTCATTTTTAAACTACATACTGCCTCGTAATCCTTCAGATAAAGATCCGGCACCTCTAATGGCATCTTTTGACATTTTCAATAATTTAATACAGAAATTCCCAGATAGCTATTATGCGGAAGATGCCAAGCAACGCATGATATATTTACGCAATGAATTAGCAGAATATGAGCTAACAGTTGCAGATTTTTACATGCGCAGAGGTGCTTATGTTGCTGCCGCCAATCGCGCTAAGTATGTTATGGAAAAATATCAAGGAGCACCCGCAATGCCTCAAGCTGTTTACACACTTGAACTTGCATATCGGCAATTAGGCATTAATGACTTAGCCTATGACACTCGCAAAGTATACGCCGCTAACTTTCTAGGAAAAGATGGTAAATTACTAGACCCAAACTACGCTACAACCAAGATAAGTTGCGCAACAAATGTATGGGATAGAGTATTAGAAAAACTCAATTTAAAAACGTACTACTGCAATTAATCATTATTCAAATATCTAAGTACGCCCGACGTGATCGGATATCGACGATCTTTACCAAATGCTCGCTTAGTAATTTTAATTCCTGGTGGGGCTTGGCGACGTTTATATTCATTTTGAAATACCATTTTGATAACACGTGACACCGTTTCTTCATCAAAACCCTGCGACACAATTTCATTACGGCTTTTATCTTGCTCAATAAACATCTTCAGAATTTCATCAAGCTCATCATAAGGTGGCAAGCTATCTTCATCTTTTTGATTAGGCGCTAATTCTGCACTCGGCGGCCGATCAATAATTCTGTTCGGAATGACGTTAGCTAATTTATTTCGATAATTTGCCAACTCATACACCAATGTCTTTGGCACATCTTTTAATGGCGCATAACCACCAGCCATATCCCCATAAAGTGTTGCATAGCCCACTGCCATTTCACTTTTATTGCCGGTAGAAATTACCATTTGGCCAAATTTATTTGAAAGCGCCATTAATAATACACCCCGTATTCGTGCTTGAATATTCTCTTCTGTCGTATCTTTCTTAACGCCATCAAACAAAGATCCAAGAGAGCCTTCAAAAGCATTTACCAAGCTATCTATTTCTACTACAGAATATTTAACACCGAAATTTTGCGCCAATTCTCGTGCATCTTCTAAACTCATTTCTGAGGTGTATTTGGATGGCATCATTACTGCGTGCACTTTCTCAGCACCCAATGCATCCACCGCCAATGCCAATACAAGCGCAGAATCTATTCCTCCCGAAAGACCAATTAACCCACCATTAAATCCATTTTTATTAACATATTCCTGAAGCCCATAAACTAGCACTTTATAAACAGTTTCATGATCACTTCTTAAAGGACGAACGGGTCGATGCATTACCAAGTCCTCAACATTTTTATCAAACTCGACCAATGACAAATTCTGCTCACATTCAAAAGCTCTTATCACAATATTTTGATGCCGGTCCATAGCAAATGAACCACCATCAAACACTAGTTCATCTTGCCCGCCAACTTGATTAACGTAAATCACTGGCAAATCATTTTCCTGGACCCTCTTAGCTACTTCAGACTCTCTTTGAACTTGTTTCCCAACATGGTATGGGCTTGCATTTATATTGATGACTACTTGCGCACCAGCTTCTGCTGTTAATCTCGCAGGCTCAGCACTCCATATATCTTCACAAATAGTCAAGCCCAACAACACACCTTTTATATCGACTACACATGCGCTAGCACCTGAAACAAAATATCTCTTTTCATCGAATACATCGTAGTTGGGTAGTGCTATTTTGTAGTACTTTGCTAACACATGATTGTCTTGAATTACAATGGCTGCATTATATTGTGTATCATCTTCAGTCCAGGGCGACCCCAAAATAACCGTTATTCCAGCTGTTTCCTCCTCTATTTTAGAAATGGCCATTTCAACACGACGCAGCACGTTAGACCTATACAATAAATCTTCAGGTGGATAGCCAGTCAATGCAAGCTCGCTAAATATAATGCAATCAACATTTAAGCGTGACTTGGCATCTCGAATACTGGTGATAATTTTCTCGCAATTACCCTCCACATCACCCACCAAGAAATTAAGCTGACTGATAGCAATCTTTAAACTTGAATTTGACAAAGAAACCTCATCTATAAGTAACAACAATATAGTTGTTGAGTAAATGATATAGTTGAAAAACCTTGCTACTATAATAGCCTGTTTATCACATCTAAATGCTGCATGACTAATTCGAACTTAAAAAATCAGCATATTCGCCGCAAAGGCGACCAAAAAAAATCTCTTCAGTCACGATCATTACAACTACTCAATGCTTATCGTTTAATAATCGCAGCATTATTATTTAGTTTTAATTTTATAGAGATTAGCTTTATTGGGCGTATAGAACCGAGTCAGCTATTTTTCTCTTTAAGTACATTTTATCTCATTTACTCAGTTTCTGCTTTCATTGTTAGCACCAACAAACTATTAAAACTAAACACTCAAGTACATATAAATGTATTAGTTGATGTGATACTAACCACACTATTTACTCTAAATGCTGGTGGAATTGATAGTGGCTGGGGAACATTAATTCTAGCCCCTATCGCTGGAGCTTCTCTATTATTACCAGGTCAAACTGCATTATTGTTTGCATCCTATGGGACTGTAGGTCTAATTTTACAAGAGCTTTATGGGGATTTATCAGGTGTAATTATTAACACATCCTACACTCAATCTGGTCTGTTGGGTGTTGCTCTATTTGCAATCGCTTTTCTTGCAATATCATTAGCAAAACGGGTCACAGAAAGTACAGCGCTTGCAGAAAAACGCGGTATAGATCTAGCAAATCTTTCTCAATTAAATGACCATTTAATCAATCGCATCGAATCCGGAATAATTGTCGTGGATGAAGACAATTCGATTAAGCTCATGAATCGGGCAGCAACAGAATTATTGGGTATACGTCAAAACACTCAAAATATTAAACTCGGAGACACATCTAGAGAATTGCTGGAGATCCATAGCAACTGGCTCAATAATGATTCTAGTATTTCTAGTCAAGACTTCTTCGAAATCAAAAGAAAAAATTTATCCTCACTACGAGCACGCATAACAAAAGTTGGCGCACGTGTCGAAGACAAGGGTTCGGTAATATACATATCTGATTCGTCAGATTTAAACAGGCAAATTCAAGAAAGCAAACTGGCTTCTTTAGGTAGACTAACGGCTAGTATTGCCCATGAAATAAGAAATCCACTTGGTGCAATCAGTCATGCGGCACAGCTTTTGGATGAATCTGATAATTTATCAGCAGATAATAAACGGCTAGCAGATATTATTTATGACCAAACAAATAGGTTAAATAAGATTATAGAGAGCGTGCTTCGTTTATCAAGAAAAGAAAGCGCTTCCATTGAGCCAGTTGCGCTAGATCAATGGCTAAATAAATTCGTCAGCGAATTTCAAGAGTTCAATGAGGTTGATGAAAATTGGTGCAAAATTAATCTTGCAGAAGAAGATATAGTTGTATACACGGATATAAATCACCTCCATCAAGTACTATGGAATTTATGTACAAATGCTATCAAATATGCTGCAAATAAGAATCAGCAATCAAGTATTACATTAAACGCATATACAGATAACACAAGCAGCACAAGCTACTTAGATGTTGTAGATAACGGTCCAGGCATAAATAGTGTGGAACAAGAGAAACTGTTCGAGCCATTCTATACAACAAGCACAACTGGCACTGGATTAGGCCTGTATATCTCTAGAGAACTCTGCCTTAGCTACGGAGGTGACTTAACTTATTCTAATTCCATTGAAACAGGCAGTTGTTTTCGTATTCGCTTTGCACAAAAACCACTATAATCGCTATCGTTATGGTTAAAAATATACTAATTGTTGATGATGAGCCCGATATCCGGGAGTTATTAGAAATAACACTTAGCCGTATGCAGCTAGAACCCACCGCTGCTGCTAACATTAAAGATGCTAAAGCCATTCTATCTTCTCGCAGTATTGACCTATGCTTAACTGACATGAAACTCCCAGATGGCGATGGTATCGAGTTAGTCTCCTATATCCAGAACAAACATCCCAATATGCCAGTTGCCGTGATAACAGCATATGGCAGCATGGATGCAGCCATAAAAGCACTAAAAGCAGGTGCTTTTGATTTTGTTTCGAAGCCATTAGACATCAAAATACTACGCAAACTAGTTTCTGGTGCACTGAAATTAACAAATGGAGAAAACGAGAAATTAATAGAAGAAACCAGTCAACATGGATCTCGTTTAATTGGCAACTCCAGTGAGATGCAAAAATTAAACTCCACTATTTTAAAATTAGCACGAAGCCAAGCCCCTGTTTATATCCGTGGCGAATCAGGCGTTGGGAAAGAACTGGTCGCAAAAGAAATTCATTTGCAAGGCCCTCGTAGCGACCAGCCCTTCATTCCTGTTAACTGTGGCGCCATACCTACAGAATTAATGGAAAGCGAATTCTTTGGCCACGTAAAAGGTAGTTTCACTGGCGCTTCTAGCGACAAACAAGGGCTATTTGAAGCTGCTCAAGGTGGCACTTTATTTCTTGATGAGGTAGCAGAGCTCCCTTTGCATATGCAAGTTAAACTGTTGCGTGCCATACAAGAACGCGCCATCAAGCCAGTTGGCAAACAAGAAGAAATAATAGTAGATGTCCGAATTTTAAGTGCTACCCATAAAGACCTCAGCCAAGAAGTTGAGCAAGGTAATTTTAGGCAAGATTTATTTTATCGAATTAATGTGATCGAACTTCCAGTGCCTCCTTTGCGCGATCGATCGGACGACATTGAGACATTATCAAACTATATTTTAAATAAAATTTCTGAAAACTATTTATTAGAAAATTTGACCATCAATGAATTAGCTTTAAAAAAATTATGTAATTACTCTTTCCCAGGCAATATAAGGGAATTAGAGAATATTTTAGAGCGCGCAGCAACACTTTGCGAAAATGAGAATATCACTGCAGAAGATATTCTACTACCAAATGATTTAGCAACTAACATTCCTACTGTAGATGATATTTCTGATAGTGAAAGCTCCAGTATGACACTAGATAAAGATCAGCTAGAAGCTTATCTAGAGGATAAAGAGAAACAAGCAATCACAGCAGCATTAGAAAAGACAAGATGGAATAAAACTGCGGCAGCTAAAATATTGGGTATTTCGTTTAGGCAATTACGATATAGACTTAAAAAACTTGATTTAGAGTGACCAGCATTGTCACTAACTGTCAATTTAAACCACATAAATCAAAATCTAGACCTTTTATCAGCTTGCAAATGATTCTATCGCACCTAATAAGGTATTGTTTAACCTCAATTTATTCAACGTGCCTGATATTGGCATGAATACTGAATAAATCTAGCTCAAGATTGAAAAGCAATCTGCCAGTTTCCAGGAGTTCAGGGTAATACAGAGAGCGCAAGGAAGCGTAGGTATGAATAAATTTACACTAACTTAATATCTCATATGAGGATTTTTAAAATGAAAAAAGTACAACAAGGCTTTACTCTGATCGAATTAATGATCGTTGTTGCAATTATCGGTATTCTTGCTGCAGTTGCATTACCTGCATACCAAGACTACACAATTCGCGCAAGAATGGCGGAGCCGCTAGGTTTCATTGCACAAATGAAAACATCTGTGTCTGAGTGTCTTCTAAGCACAGGTTCAGTTACACTTTGTAACACTGCAACTGAAGCTGGTGTTAGTCCTGCTGATATTGCTGGTGGATCAGATTATGTTTCACTAGTAACTGTCGGTGCAGCCTCAGTCATTACTCTAACACCAAACTGGGCAAATCTTGGTGATGCAGGTGCTGCTGGAAACCTTGTTTTCACACCTGACACAACTAATTTAGGTGGCGGAGTGCAATGGGATTGCACTGTTTCAGCTGTAGCAATTAATAAATACGTCCCAGCTGACTGTCGATAGCTCTATCTCTGCTTGATATTTCCAACCTATCAGGCAAACTTAAAAGGCGTAGTAAATTACTACGCCTTTTTCTTTTGTGCCACATTGTTCATTAATTAATGCATATTTCTAGCATCAAAATCCCCTTAATTTTAGTCGCAATATCGATAGTCACTTTTATAGCTTACCTGCCTACATTAAATGGTGACTTTTTACACGACGATCGTCCAAATTTAGTTTTTAATGAAAAGGTCCAAATTGAATCATTAACTATAGATTCTTTAAAACGTGCTTCGACTTCATCTAACGCTAGCACCTTAAAACGACCCATAAGCATGGGATCTTTTGCACTTAATTATTATTACTTTGGCGACAACCCTTTTTCTTTCAAATTAACAAATGTAATTCTACATTTACTCACTGGTATTCTTGTATTTTTCATTACTTTCAATCTTAGAAAGATTTCTATAAAGAACACGCATGATCATTCGTCATTCTGGTTTGCTAGTATTGTCACACTTATTTGGTTAGTTCACCCTCTGCATGTTAGCACCGTTGCATATATCGTACAGAGAATGGCGATTCTCTCTACATTTTTCACCTTACTTGCAATTTTATTCTATCTTATTGGTAGATTAAAAATTATTAACAATGCTAATTCTAGTTGGCTTTATTTTATCTTATGCATATTTTCTATTACCCTCGGGATTTACTCTAAAGAAAATGCCGCACTAACGCCGGTTTTTATTCTATTAATAGAGGCCATTATCTTCTATCCAATAAGCCGTTCTGAACAGTTTAAAAATATCTCAAAGCAGTTATTTGCCATTATTGCATTATCAGTCACCATCTTAATCTTCACATTCAGCAACGATATAAATATTTTCCTGTCAAATTGGTATTATGAAACGCGCGAGTTCACAGTAAGTGAAAGGCTATATACACAAGCCAGAGTCATCATGTCTTATATTAAATGGCTGGTATTTCCAAACATTCAAGAACTTGGCTTATTTCATGATGATATTGCTTTATCAGAATCTATAATTTCACCGATAACAACTTTACTTAGCATTACTTCTATTGGAGTCTTATTGATTTTTAGCCTAGCCGTAAAAAAGACGATGCCACTTGTATCTCTAGGCATAGTCTGGTTTTTTATAGGACATATAATTGAATCAACTATCATCCCACTAGAAATGATTTACGAGCATAGGAATTATTTGCCTTCAATAGGTTTGATAATTGCATTCATTAGCCTCTTAAGCACAATAATAAATAATCAAAGCAAACTTAAACGTTATTCAGGTTATTTGGTTATTATTGTGGCCACAATATTTAGCATAATCACTTTTTCCCGTGCTAATCAGTGGTCGGATTCTATCAATTTTGCATACTTTGAAGTACAACATCATCCTAACTCACTAAGAGCAAATCACACATTGGGGATGGAATATAAAGGCATGGTTGAAGCGGGATATACGGAATATAAAGCCAAAGCATATCAGTATCTGGAAATAGCATCGAAGCTTGGAGATAAAAGAATTATTTCAGAAGCAGCGCTTATCGCATTAGCAGATAACTTAAATGAACCCGCTAGACCAGAATGGATTGACAGGATGGCGACCAAATTATCTACTCCTGTTCCACGTATTAGTGATGTGAAATTACTCAAAACAATTACGGATTGCACTAAAAAAGCATGCATATTGCCAACTGACGCTGCACAAATCTTATTTGATGCGCTTGAATCAAATCAAAGGCTTGAATTAAATGAAGTAATTCACTCAGCATATCATTCCGCGAGAGCACAGTTTATCCTTCAGCGAGGCATGAATCCATTACTTGCTGAGCATCATTTGAAGAAAGCTATGGCAATTAATCCCGGCGAAATTCAAAACTATGTTGACTACATTAATTTATTATTAGCACTTAATCGCCCGAGAGAGAGTCTTCCTTATCTTAAACGGGCTAAAGATAAAAATAGAATATATGAAAATATTCCACAACTTACAGAATTGGAAAGAATCGTCACTCTAGCAATTGAAAAAAAACCCAAGTCTTAGCTGAATAATATACTGATAAATATATCAATTAACTATATCATTGTATCCTGATTCAACAGTGCTCTTTTACCATGTCATCAAATTTTTCAGTTGTTATCCCAGCAAAAAATGAAAGTGAGAATTTGGCTCTATTACTTCCAAAATTACATTCAAGCTTTCCTAACCTGCCCATTATAGTTGTTGATGATGGCTCTACTGATGACACTCATTCAATAGCCAGTGATTACGCAACAGAAGTTATATCTCACCCTTATAGTATGGGTAACGGAGCAGCGATTAAATCAGGCGCAAGAGCATGCAAAACAGAATACATTATATTTATGGATGCTGATGGCCAACATGACCCAATCTACATTCAGAACTTAATCGATACAATAGAAACTGGTTACGACATGGTCGTTGGCGCTCGAACTGAAGAATCACAAGCCAATATACTGAGAGGATTAGGCAATAAAGTTTACAATTTCATTGCATCAAAAGTTACCGGTCATGAAATTAGAGATTTAACTTCTGGATTTCGAGCAGTAAAACGAGAGTTATTTATAAGATACCTATATTTACTTCCCAATGGCTTTTCATACCCCACAACTATTACCATGGCATTCTTTCGCAGTGGCTACTCTGTTTCTTACCTACCTATAGTAGCAAATAAGCGCAAAGGGAAAAGCCATATCAATCTATCTAAAGATGGAATAAGATTTTTTATAATTATTATCAAAATTGCATCTTTATATTCTCCTCTAAAAGTCTTTACGCCTGTATCGGTATTTACTGCCATTCTAGGTTTATCAAACTATGCATATACATATATTGTCGCCGAAAGATTTACCAATATGAGCGCTTTACTCTTTATAGTATCTATAATTATATTCATGCTTGGTCTTCTTGCGGAACAAATTACAGTCTTAACATATGCAGCCAGTGAAAGACGCAGGCCGGATCAGGTCAAATAATATTTTAATTATCAATAAATAGACACACCAGGATGAACAGTAAAGAGCAGCCACTAGTTTCAATAGGCATGCCTATATACAATGAAGAGAAATTTGTACACGAATCTTTGACTTCACTAATCAATCAGGATTATGAAAATCTTGAGATCATAGTTTCAAATAATGCCTCGACTGATCATACCGAGTCGATTTGCAAACAACTCGCCAAAAAAAATAAAAAAATAAAATACTATACACATGACATCAACTATGGAATATCTGACAATTTTAATTTTGTCTTAGAAAAATCATCAGGCAAGTATTTTATGTGGGCTTCAGGACACGACCTTTGGTCACCAAACTACATAAGTGAATGCGTGAAACTAATGGAAAGTAACCCAAATGCCGTCATATCTTTTGGATCATCGAAATGGATTGATCACGATAATAATCCAATTCAAGATAAACAATACGGGTGGATTGACACTAGGGGGCTAGACAATTTATCTAGATATGTTGTGACATTTTGGGGCAACATGCATCCGATCCTTGGAGTTATTAATAGAGATAAATTAGCTGCTAGAAATGCGATCGGCGCTGTGGGTACAGATATGGTTATTCTATGCAGGCTTGCACTCATTGGCGATTTTATCCATGCAATCAATGCACATTGGGAGAGAAGAGAATTTCGTAATGAACTCAATTACGACGACAAAATAATACGCTATAAAAGCAAAGAATTTGGACTCATCTCATCGAAAATAGGTAAACTCTTCCCACTTGCAAGATTACCCATTGAGCTTTTCAAGGACATAATTGAATCAAACTTAACTCTATATAAAAAGATCGTCTTAGCCATACTATTATTATTAATGCTTCCCTTTCGTTACATTGCAGGAAAGAGAACAAACAGCCAATAACTTTCTAGGGACAATCCGACATCATCACAATCCCAACCAATCTAAAAAGTGTCTTTCAAGCGTTAAAAATTGTTTACACGCCTCTTATATTATTTTGGTTATCTTACGTTGCCTGGGGATCCCGCAGTCTCATCTATGACTTTTTTATTTCTATTAACGTACTACAAATAACTTTTTGGATACTTATATGGATACTCCTACATGTTATTGCCCCGCTATTCACGGTACTTTCTTTAAGCACTACTGATAAAAAAATAAATTACTTACAAGCATTTGAGATCCATACATCTCATCTACCAGCCAAATACTTGCCTGGAGGTATCTGGCATACAGTCGCTAGATCAAAAGAATACTATTCTATGGGATTTACTCCGAAGCATATCAGTCTATATTTATTTCATGAGAACGTAATTATAGCCACCTCAACCTTGTTCATTGGAGCATTTATAATTAGCCTTCTTAGTCAGAATGAGAATCAGCAAATAATTACAAATATAGTATTATTATTAAGTATTTTTTGTTTCATATTGTGGCCATTTTTTATTAACCGTTTTAATAGTACAAAACTGATTAGATCAATAAAAATTTATCTACTCTGCTTAATAATTATATTTATATATTGGTTGTTAGCAGGGTATTCATTCTCATCTTATTTTGAAGCTCTACCTAATACAGAGAAATTCTGCTCTCAATTGTACTCAGCTGGCGTATATATATTCTCGTGGGGGGCTGGATTTATTACTATTTTTGCACCGCAAGGGTTGGGAGTAACTGAGTATGTAGCCAGTAAATATCTATGCAGCACGCATAATGAAAATAATATTATAGCAATCATTGCAAGTTTCAGGATTGTAATATTATTAGCAGATATTATTACATGGTCTATGACACGATTTATTAAACTCAAAGTACTCAGCAGATAAAGTCTTTTCATGTTGATGTAACCGCTTATCTGCATTTTGCATCAATTTGTTTCCCACCCAAAGCATGTGAATCATGAAACCAACATATGATTTTTTACTCAAACCCAATCAAATTGAGATTAGAAGCATCATCGGCCAGCTTGCTCATCTAGTCGTAAAAGTGCATATTTTATCAGAGACTTACTGAATTTATATAATTCTCTCTGATATAATTAACGCCAGAAAATAATGCCCATTTACACAACTAATCGATAAATTCACAGTGGCCACACCTGCATCATCAGTAAGAATCGGAGGACTAGCACTTCGTTTAATCAACGATGGTTTGATCTCCGAAGAGATTGCCTCTCAAGCGCAACAGCAAGCGCGAGAGGATCAAATTTCTCTTGCCAGTTATTTAGTAAAAAATGACTTTGTGGAAGCAAGCGCACTAGCGAACTGCGCTTCAATGGAATTTGGAATTCCCTTGCTAGATCTTGACGTATTAGACCTAGATTCTATTCCTATTAGCCTAGTACCAGAAAAGCTAATACGCCAGCATCATGCACTACCGATTCAAAAAAGAGGCAACCGTTTATTCGTGGCGATATCTGACCCGATGAACTTAGTAGCGCTGGATGAATTTAAATTTAATACGGGTATATCGACTGAACCGGTATTAGTTGAAGAGGATAAATTAGGTCAGATATTAGACAAAGCTCTTGAAATGGGTGATACCTCTATGTCCATGGACGGCTTGTTAGACGACGATCTAGATAATCTCGAATTTACAGATACAGAGGATTCACCTAGCGATGATGGCGCTGAATCTGATATCGATGACACACCTATAGTACGCTTCGTTCATAAAGTATTGCTAGATGCAATCAATAAGAAAGCCTCTGATATCCATTTTGAGCCTTATGAGCGAACATTTCGGGTTCGATTTAGAATAGATGGAATATTAGAGGAAATTGCCAGTCCTCCAATAACATTGGGACCACGCATTAGTGCGCGTCTCAAGGTAATGTCTAGATTAGATATATCAGAACGGCGAGTCCCTCAAGATGGCCGAATTAAAATGCAGCTTTCTAAAAAACGTGCCATCGATTTTCGTGTTAATACTTGCCCAACCTTATTTGGCGAAAAAATTGTATTACGTATATTAGACCCAAGCAGTGCAATGCTAGGCATTGATGTTCTTGGTTACGATGAGGACCAAAAACAATTATATTTAGATGCTTTAGCAAAGCCTTATGGAATGATATTAGTGACCGGTCCTACTGGTTCAGGAAAAACAGTCTCGCTCTATACAGGTCTGAATATACTCAACACACCTGACAGAAATATCTCTACCGCAGAAGATCCATCAGAGATCAATATGCCGGGAGTAAACCAGGTCAATGTAAGACCTAAAGTAGGACTCACTTTTGCCTCCGCCTTACGTGCATTCTTACGTCAAGATCCTGATGTGATAATGGTAGGCGAGATACGTGATCTTGAGACGGCAGAGATAGCAATCAAAGCAGCTCAAACTGGCCACTTAGTTCTATCAACATTGCATACAAATGATGCACCTCAGACTTTAACTCGTCTCGCCAACATGGGTGTACCTCCTTTCAACATCGCTTCCGCAGTATCACTAATTATAGCCCAACGGCTGGCGAGAAAATTATGCGACCATTGCAAGGTAGTTGACGACATACCTCAAGAAGCCTTGATTGAAGAAGGGTTCAAAAAAACTGATCTGAAAAATCTAACCATTTATAAGGCTGTAGGTTGCGATCAATGCACAAATGGGTATAAGGGGCGTGTAGGCATATATCAGGTAATGCCTGTCTCTGAAGCAATGGGCAGAATAATAATGGAAGGTGGAAATTCTTTGCAACTTGCTGATCAAGCAACAAAAGAAGGTGTTGCTGATTTAAGACTTTCAGGCTTAAAAAAGGTCAAAGATGGAGTTATTAGCCTTGAAGAAGTAAACCGTGTAACTAAGGACTAAGCTATGGCAACAGCAACCACTAATTCAATTACTTTTCTATGGGAAGGTTTAGACCGTAAAGGCTCTAAAGTTAAAGGAGAGTCTCAAGCCTCTAGTGAAATTTTATTGAAAGCAGACTTAAGACGCCAAGGAATAAATCCTTTAAAAGTAAAGAAAAAAGCTAAATCTTTATTTGGAAATGGTGGAAAAAAAATAATACCCAAAGATATTGCCGTATTTGCTAGACAACTTGCCACTATGATGACAGCTGGTGTTCCATTAGTGCAGTCATTTGAAATCATCGGACGCGGCCATGAAAATCCAAATATGCAAGAATTAGTACTAAGCATAAAAAATGATGTAGAAGGGGGTACAAGTCTCGCAGATGCCCTAGAAAAACAACCCAAATATTTCGATGCTTTATTTTGCAATCTCGTAGGTGCTGGAGAGCAATCTGGCGCACTGGAATCACTACTCGATAAAGTTGCTACTTATAAAGAAAAAACAGAAGAATTAAAAGCTAAAGTCAAGAAAGCCCTATTTTACCCAACAGCTGTTTTAGTAGTGGCATTTATAGTAATGACAATCTTGTTAATATTTGTTGTGCCCCAATTCCAAACTATATTCCAGGGGTTTGGCGCAGATTTACCCGCCTTTACTCAAATGGTCATCAATCTTTCTGATTTCTTTCAGTCTTATTGGTGGCTTGTGTTCGCTGGTATTGCCGCAGCATTCGTAGCATTCAAAATGGCTAAACAGCGATCACCAAAAATGCGTAGATGGCTAGACATCATGTCATTAAAAATCCCAGTGGTTGGTGGTATATTGGAAAAATCTGCCATCGCAAGATTTGCACGAACCATGGCGACTATGTTTGCCGCAGGTGTACCGTTAGTTGAAGCCATGGAATCTGTTGCTGGAGCGTCTGGAAATGCATTATTTTATGAAGCCACCATGAAAATGAAAGATGATGTTTCAACGGGCACACAATTACAACAAAGTATGAAACAAACAGGCATTTTCCCTAATATGATGGTCCAGATGGTAGCCATTGGAGAAGAATCTGGTGCTTTAGACGAAATGCTCTCAAAAGTAGCTGACTTTTATGAAGCAGAAGTTGACAATCTTGTAGACGGTCTCAGCAGTTTATTAGAGCCGCTTATTATGGCTGTTCTAGGGGTGCTGGTTGGTGGGCTTGTAATTGCAATGTACCTACCGATCTTCAAGATGGGTGCAGTTGTTTAATTTATAACGTGCAATTATTACATTTATTAAACACCAATCTAGTTTTCTTTATTAGTTGTAGTGTTGTATTAGGCTTATTGATTGGCAGCTTCTTAAATGTTGTTATCACCAGATTGCCAGTAATACTCGAAAGAGGCTGGAAGAGCGAGTGCCAACAACTTCTAGCAATAGACAATTCAGCTGCAGATGAACTACAAAAATTCAACTTAATCACTCCTCGCTCTCAATGCCCTTCATGCAAACACATTATAAGTAGCTTAGAAAATATTCCCTTATTAAGTTATTTATTTCAAAAAGGTAAATGCCGCCACTGCGGTACATCTATTTCTGCTCAGTACCCTCTAATAGAATTATTCACTGCATTATTTACAGGATTAATCGCTTTTAAATTTGGCTTTAATTGGCAAGCATTATTTGCCATGGTTTTAGGCTGGAGTTTAATTACTTTAGCTATGATTGACTTTAGAACAACTTTACTCCCAGACAACATTACCCTTCCTATTCTCTGGCTTGGAATTATCGCTAATTACTTTAATTTATTTTGTTCGCTTGAAGAGAGCGTACTTGGTGCAATTTTTGGGTACTTATCTCTTTGGCTAGTATTCCAAGTATTTAAATTAATTACTGGGAAAGAAGGCATGGGCTATGGTGACTTCAAATTACTTGCTCTGCTAGGTGCTTGGTTAGGCTGGCATTACTTAATTGCCATAATTCTAATATCATCAGTGGTTGGCAGTATAATTGGTATTAGTTTAATTGTTACAAAAATACTAGGTCGAGATGTACCCACCCCATTTGGTCCTTATTTAGCTCTGGGGGGTATTATATGTTTAATATGGGGCCCAGAAGTTAAATCTCTATTTGGCTCAATGTGATCTTATCATCGTATGTTACGCATCGGACTTACAGGTGGAATAGGTTCTGGAAAAACTACTGTTAGCGATCAATTCCGCCAACTATACAAAATACCTGTTATTGATGCAGATGAAATTAGTCGTGAGCTACTCTCTATTTCGGGAAAAGCTTATGATGAAGTCGTCAGTTTATTTGGTTCGGAATGTTTGCTTAACTCAGGAGAAATCGATCGTAAATTATTAAGAGAAAAAATTTTCACAGATAATAAGCTACGTGCATCACTCGAAAATATAGTACACCCAAAAGTTCGCGCTGAAATCTTATTGCAAGCGTCAACTCTAAGCACTCAATATTGTCTAATCGTTATACCTTTATTAATCGAATCAAATATGCAATCTATTGTAGATCGAATTTTAGTTATTAATACTAATAAACAAAACCAGCTTGATCGCGTGTCTTCACGAGACAAGTGTTCTAAAAACCATGTCGAAGCTATTGTAGATTCCCAAATCACTCTTGAAGAACGCATAAAACATGCTGATGATGTCATTACTAATAACGGCGACCTAAAGAGTTTAATACTTCAAATACACCAACTTCACCAAAAATACTTGGATTTAACGATTTAGCCACTTCATAATCACTAAATGTCTTCATTAGTCCATTTCGAGCAACCCCTCAATGAGCGTATTCGTACGTTTATGCGTGTAGAACAGCTATATAGTCGCTGTACATACTATATGGACAAAGAGGGTGCCTTAGACAGCCACTCAGCCCTGTCTGCGTTGCTTGAGCTAATGGGTTTAGTCTCTCGAGGGGATTTAAAAAGAGAGCTCATGAAAGAGGTCAAAAGACAACTAAGTAATCTCCAACAGTTACACAGCATTCCGAGCCTAGACCAAGACAAGCTAGAAAAATTAATTTCCGGACACTTAGGATTAATCAATGAATTAGATAATCAACCTGGTCAATTAGTCTCTCATTTAAAAGACAATGATTTTATCAACAGCATTAAACAGCGAGCTGCTATTCCGGGTGGCACATGTGATTTTGATTTGCCTTCCTACCACTATTGGTTAACCCAGCCATCAAATAAACGTAAAGAAACCATTCAGACCTGGTTGCAACCATTTATTATTGTGAATAATACTGTCGTTCATTGTTTAGATTTAATTAGAAGCAGCTCAGAAATTGAAAATTGTGAGGCTATAAAAGGTTTCTACCAAAGAAATTTAGATCAAAATCAACCTAACCAATTAATTCGTGTATTGGTTGATATGAATGACCAGTGTTTTCCAGAAATTAGTGCAGGCAAACATAGATTCTCTATACGCTTTCTAGAACAACCCAACCCTAATCAATACCCCAAACAAGTAGATCGCGATATTAATTTTAAGATCTCTTGCTGCACCTTTTAATTCAAAAATGCACGTATTGCCGCAATGCCTTGCGCACCGTGCACTTTAGCATTTTCGTAATCGTTCACACTCATCCCACCTAGGGCATATACTGGACTATTAGCCATAAAACACAATCTCCCAAATTGTGGCCAGCCAAGAGTACTTGCGTCAACATGACTATGTGTTTTATTAACTGATCCAATCAACACGCTACGTACACCAAGTGTATTAGCCATATCAACTTCTTCAGCGTTATGACATGATGCTGAAAAAAACTCCATACCATTGTGTGTAGACAGGTTTTTACAAACCTCGTACAAACGAGCGCTATTAAGGTGGATACCATTTGGATTTATTTCTGCTACCCAATCTAATTCACAATTAGTAATAAACTTAGCCTCGAATTGCATACACATTTCTCTAAGTTGTTTAGCGTTAGCAATATAGGTTTGTTTACTCACATTGTTTGCGCGGTATTGAACTAATGATATTCCAGACTCGAGCTGATATCTGACAATTGAAGTTAGTTGATTTTTAAGCACATCTTGGTCAGCAATCATATAACTGCGTGGTAAACTAATTGCGTCAAGAATAGCCCTATTGGCAGCCGGAAAATCCAAAGATGAAAATTGCGAATAGTCCACCCATTGAAGCTCTTGATGCTCGACAGATCTTACTACTCCCGAATATCCATTTACATTAAATACTTGAAAATGTAACTGTCTATCATCATATTGATGCTTCAGCTCAATAAGTTTTGATGTGGAGTTAACCTGGATATCAAGTTCTTCAGATAATTCTCTTCTTAATGCCATTTTAAATGATTCTTTAAGGGCAACTTTCCCGCCAGGCAACTCCCAGCAGCCTTCAAGGTGTGTGCCCATTTTTCGTTTACTCACCAGTATTTTTTTCTGAGAATTTTCGACAACACCGATAGCAATGCGTTGTTGAATCATTTAACTACGATAATCTGCGTTAATACTAACGTACTCATGAGTTAAGTCGGTTGTCCATACTGTGTGTTGCGCCTGGCCTAAATTTAGTTGCACTATAATTTCAATTTCTTCAGATTGCATTGCTTGTTTACCTAATCGTTCTGTATAGCTGGTAGCTAGCTCGCCTCGCTCCATTACAGGCACATTATTAATTGATAAGCTCGCCTGAGATAACTGCAAATCATAGTCATTACATTTACCTGCAGCTGCCATGATACGTCCCCAGTTTGGGTCGCTAGCTGAAAATGCTGTTTTCACTAACGGTGAATTTGCCACTGAATATGCGACCGACTTGGCTTGTTGTTGATTACTGGCTTTTTCAATACACACAGTAACAAATTTAGTTGCTCCTTCGCCATCTCGAACAATTGCTTGCGCTAACATTTGCATAACCCAATATAAAGCACGTTGAAATTGGTTTTTATCTTCTTTATTGATTTCGTCGAATATAACTCCTGATTTTCCCGTAGCAATTAATACACAAGCATCGTTGGTTGATGTATCACTATCAACTGTGATTGAATTAAATGACTGCTCTGTTGCTTGCGATAACAATTCTTGTAACATTTGATTTGAAATATCCAAGTCAGTGGCTATATACGACAACATCGTTGCCATATTAGGCTGAATCATACCTGAGCCTTTTGCAATACCCGTTACTTGAATATCTTTCCCCGCAATATTAATTTTTTTACTATAGGCTTTAGACACTGTATCGGTAGTCATTATTGCTTTTGCTGCTAACAACCAATTATCGCAAGATAAGTTTTCTTTCAGACATGATAATTGATTCGTAATTTTACTCGCATCTAACACCTCTCCAATGACTCCTGTGGAGAAAGGCAGCACTTGCTCAGGCGTAACCTTAAAGCTCTCTGCAACAGCTTTAGTAGTATCTAATGCCGCATTCATACCTATCTGGCCTGTACCAGCATTTGCATTACCGGCATTAATAATTAAGTAGCGCGGAGTTATTTTATTAAGATGGTCGACAGATAGACTCACTGGTGCAGCACGAAATTTATTCTGCGTAAATACTGCTGCAACCTTTGCTTCCTGCGCTATTTCAATTAATACAAGATCATCTCGATCAAGGTAGCGAATACCTGCGCTAGCAGTCGCTAAACGTACGCCCTCTATGGCGTGTACTTGAGTTGGCTCGGTTAAATTAACCGCCATATCGATTCCTCAGCCTAGAGAATTAAGATAGTTTTCCGCAGCAGTGCTTATATTTCTTACCAGAACCGCATGGACATGGTTCATTTCTACCGACTTTTTTGTCAGCACGCACAATAGGGTCTGATTTAACTACGTCAGCCTGAGGTTTACCAGTTTGCTGCTTTGACACCTCACTCGGATGAAGAACATCCGCAGCTTGCTCATGTTGTAGCTGTAGACTATCCGCATCAGTCTCATTTTTCGGTGTAATTGGTGCAACTTCTTCAGGAGATTGAAACTTCACATGACATAGAAAAGAAATTGTGTCCTGCTTAATTTCTTCCAGCATTTGCTGGAACATTTGAAATGCTTCCCGTTTGTATTCTTGCTTTGGATTTTTCTGTGCATATCCACGCAAGCCGATACTTTGCCTCAAGTAATCCATTGCCGCCAAATGTTCTTTCCATTTAGAGTCTAGCACTTGCAACATCACGTCTTTTTGTAACTTGTGCATCATTTCATCACCAAGCAACTTCTGTTTCTCATCGAACAAACTTTTTACGGATGCATGTATTCGCTCACGAAGAGGCTCTTCATATAAATTGTCATCACGATCCAACCAATCTTGCAGCGGCAGCTCAACATTCACTTCTTTATGTAGCGCTTGAGTTAGTCCACTTACATCCCACTGCTCTGCCATGCTATCAGGTGGAATATAATTATTAATAATATTTGTCACTACATCGAATCGAATATCTTCAATATTTTCAGATATATCCTCAGTGCTCATTAAATCACTGCGCTGCTCGTAGATTACTTTACGCTGGTCACTAGCAACATCATCATACTCTAGCAAGTTTTTACGAATATCAAAGTTGTGTGATTCAACTTTGCGCTGTGCATTTTCAATTGCTTTAGATACCCAAGGATGCTCAATCGATTCACCCTTTTCCATGCCTAATTTTTGCATCAATGTACGGACACGATCAGACGCAAAAATTCTCATCAAGTTATCTTCTAAAGAAAGATAAAAGCGACTTGACCCTGGATCACCCTGTCTTCCAGCACGGCCACGCAATTGGTTATCAATACGCCTAGACTCATGTCTTTCTGTACCAATAATATGTAACCCACCTGATTTCAATACATCATCATGATGATGCTGCCATTGTGTTTTAATATCTTCTACTAGATTTGAATCAGGGTCTTCACCTAGCTCCGCAATCTCAGCATCTAAGTTGCCACCTAAGACAATATCTGTTCCCCGTCCAGCCATATTTGTTGCGATGGTCACTGCACCTGTTTTTCCCGCTTGCACTATAATTTGTGACTCAGATGCATGATGCTTCGCATTCAATACCTTGTGTTCAATGTGTGCTTGTGTCAACAATTTTGAGAGATGTTCTGAAGCTTCAATTGAAGCAGTACCAACCAGTACTGGCTGGCCCCTTTGCATGCAATCCTTCACATCTTCGATAATAGCTTCAAATTTTTCTTGTAATGTTAAATACACAAGATCACCACGATCATCGCGCGCCATATCTCTATGGGTTGGCACGACCACCACCTCTAAACCATAGATTGACTGAAATTCAAATGCCTCTGTATCTGCCGTACCTGTCATTCCACTTAACTTCTCATACAAGCGGAAATAATTTTGGAATGTTATTGATGCTAACGTTTGGTTTTCATTTTGAATTTTGACGCCTTCTTTTGCTTCAACTGCTTGATGCAGGCCTTCTGACCATCGACGCCCTGGCATTGTTCGACCAGTAAACTCATCAACAATTACCACCTCACCATTACGAACAATGTAGTCAACATTTTTCTGGAACAACACATTAGCTCGTAACGAAGCATTGATATGATGTAACAGACTAATGTTAGCAACATCATACAATGAGTCCTCTTCTGCAAGCAGACCTGTTTCTGTTAATAAGTCTTCTATGTGTTGATGACCCTGCTCGCTAAGAAAAACTTGTTTAGATTTTTCTTCTATAAAAAAATCACCTTCGCTATCTTCTGATGCTTGTTGAATTAAGTCAGGAACAATTTTATCAACTTTCATATACAGCTCAGAGCTATCATCAGTTGGTCCTGAAATAATTAGCGGTGTTCTTGCTTCATCAATTAGGATCGAATCAACTTCATCAACCACCGCAAAATACAAATCACGCTGAGCTCGTTGGTCAGCAGAAAATTTCATGTTGTCTCGCAAATAATCAAAGCCAAATTCATTATTAGTGCCATACGTAATATCAGCGGCGTATGCTAATTTGCGCTCCTCATCATTCAGACCACCTACAATCACTCCCACAGTGAGACCGAGGAAGTTATAAATCTTTCCCATCCACTCCGCATCACGTCTTGCAAGATAATCATTCACAGTTATGACATGGACGCTATTACCAGTAAGAGCATTCAAATAGACGGGTAATGTAGCAACAAGGGTCTTTCCTTCTCCTGTTCTCATTTCAGCAATATTGCCATCATTCAACACCATGCCACCGATTAACTGCACATCAAAATGACGCATACCTAATACACGTTGTCCTGATTCGCGCACTACAGCAAAAGCTTCTGGGAGTAGTGATTCTAATTCAGCTCCAGCTTGTATCCTGTCTTTAAATTCTTGAGTTTTTTGTGCTAACTGAGAGTCACTCAAACTCTTAATCGACTCTTCTAATTGATTAATTTTATTAACTAGTTTTTTGTAGCGAGACAGAATTCGCTGGTTGCGACTGCCAAAGACTTTTTGTGCGAGCTTTCCGATCATTTTTTGAGATAAGGCAATTAAGTGAGGGTTAATGTAACTATGTGGGGCCAGTGTATATGGCTTTCAATATATGAATATTAACAAATAAGTTTTGACTTAATATTTATGCAGCATATATTGAATATGTCTGGTTGCTTTAGCAACTAAATAAGCAAGGGAGTGGAGCAGAAATTAATTGATATAGCTTATTTGTTCTCTTTGGAACGGATGAATTTCATTGGATCTACACGTGCGCCGTTTTTAAGCACTTCAAAATGAACGTGAGGGCCGGTCGATCTGCCCGTACTGCCCATTTTTGCTATAACCTGACCTTTCTTAACGGTCTGACCTACTTTAACGGACAACTTATCATTATGCCCGTAGCGAGTGACATAGCCGTTTCCGTGATCAATTTCTACTAAATTACCATAACCTGATCGGTCATCTGCTTCTGTAACCACACCGCCCGCTACAGAAATAACATTTGAGTAGTATTTACCCGCGAAATCGACGCCGCGATGATATTCTTGCTTACCTGTAAATGGATCTGCGCGTTTACCATAATGAGATGATATCCAACCCTTTTCTATCGGTCGCCCTTGAGGATAAACTTCTTCGCGCAAGTTTCGGTCAGTCAGCATTACATCCAAGGTATGTAGCTTATTCTCTTGGCTCTGTAACTGCGAAGATATGGTTGCTAGGATTTGTTCCATGCTAGCTAATACGTCTTGATTTGAGGCATCTGCGTAAGAATCCGGACCACCAAATCCTGGGGGCTGAGTAAAATCAATTTCCAAATCATCTAGATCAGCCATATTGAGCAGCTTATTACCTAACGCGTCTAAACGATTAATATGCGCCTGATAATAAGCAATTTTCTGTGTAAGAGCCTCGAGGTTCGCATCACTTTCTAAACGTACCTCTTCCAGCTGGTCTTGCTGGCTTTTTATATCGTGTTTCCAATTTGCCACTATTCCATGGTGACCATACTCCACTCCTAACCAATAGCCTGCACCTAGAAATGCACCCATAACGGTGATGCCTATTGCAATCGCTAATAGATACTGTTCTGGGCTAAAGTAGCGTACGCTGTATAAACGGCTCCCAGAGCGCGGCAAAATGGTTAATTTCATGATTTACATTAAGTCAATTTTAATTTTATGATGGCCAATATACCTTATTTATAATTATAACTTGCATCACCCTAGGTAGATATTAGACAAACATGATGAAATCCCCAATGCGCCCGATACATTCCCTGATTGATTCAAAACTGTTAGATCGGACACAAAATATACAATCCTTGACTAATAGCCTCCATAGTCGACTTTCAACCGAGCTACGTCAGCATTGTTGGGTTATCGATGTTATCGGCAATACACTAGTAATAATTACAGATAATGCTGAAAGAGCCAGTATCATACGCTATCAGCAACATGAGCTATTAAAGCAGATCAACGAGGAGTTTACAGGATCTTTAGAAGTACCGGTACGGCGCTTAAAGGTCAAGGTTGACTGCAATTTATCCAAACTCTCTAATTCCAAGGATGTAATTCAGCATAGGACCAAAACTGAATTATCAAACGCAAGAAATCACTGTCGTAAGATGCTGTTATATTTGCGAGATAATCAGACTTAGGCAGCTGTGGCAGTTTCAGCATACAAAATAGGCACATCATTAGAATGCTCTTCAAATGTTACTTCTTCCCATGCAGTTGGATCACTTAATAAGGTACTAAGCAATATATTATTAAGCTCGTGGCCAGATTTATAGCCTTTAAATGAACCAATTAAACTGTGTCCAAGCAGATAAAGATCACCAATGGCATCTAGAATTTTATGCTTTACAAACTCATCCTCATAACGCAAGCCATCTTCGTTAAGAATTTTCTGGTCATCCACCGCGATAGCATTATCTAAACTACCACCAAGTGCAAGATTTTGTGCGCGTAGATACTCAAAATCACGTAAAAAACCAAATGTGCGAGAACGACTCACTTCCTTCACAAAGGAAGTGGATGAAAAATCAATTTCAGCAGATTGTGGTCCCGCCTGAAACACTGGGTGATCGAAATCTATTGTAAATGCGACTTTGAAACCATCATAAGGCTGGAATTCTGCCCATCGATCTTGATCTGTTACACGTACATGTTTCTTTATTCGCACAAACTTCTTGGCTACATCCTGCTCGCGTATTCCTGCTGACTGTAATAAAAATACAAATGGCCCGGCACTGCCATCCATGATCGGAACTTCAGCCCCAGATAACTCAACATATAAATTGTCGATACCTAGACCCGCTATAGCAGATAATAAATGTTCAACCGTAGATATTTTAATCCCGTCTTTTTCTAAAGTGGTCGACAATTGTGTATCACCAACATTATCAATACATGCCTTAATTTCGGGGGAATCCTCTATGTCTGATCTTACAAATATTATGCCTGAATCCGCATTCGCTGGCCTCAGTGTGAGCTGGATTTTCTCACCAGTATGAAGGCCGACTCCACTTGCACGGATAACATTTTTCAGCGTTCTTTGTCTTATCATTATAAATTTCCCAGCATTTATTCAACCAATCCTTAGATACCTCTTGCTACAGTTACGCAATTGAGAACCATTATCAATTAGATCGCAAGATATTACCAGCTTGAATCATTGATCTACATGCTACGACCAATCATGTAGCTGATAATTCCCTAAGTATTCCCAGCTTATCCTAGACGCTAATCAGCTTGTCTACGTAAGAACGCAGGAATATCGAGTAAATCTTCGTTATAGGACCCATCAGAAGCATTTTTAATTTCTGCCTCTTCAGTGCGTATTTTAGTTGGGCGATCAAGCTCATTAAAATTACTTTCTTTTTCAATACTAGTAATTGCAGGTTCTACCAAAGCCACTTTGGCAGTAGGAGCCACTACATTTTGCACACCCAAGCCTGTTGCAACCAAGGTTACTCTCAATCTTTCTTCCATTGATTCATCAATCGCAGTACCCACAACAACAGTAGCATCTTCAGAAGCTAGTGCTTCAATATGAGAACCAACTTCTGCAATTTCATTCATCCCAATATTTGGTCCAGCTGTAATATTTACTAATATACCGCGAGCACCCGTAATATTGACATCCTCCAAAAGAGGGCTTGATATTGCTGACTCAGCAGCTTCTCGCGCACGTTCTGCACCAATTCCAGTCCCGGAACCCATCATTGCCATACCCATCTCTGACATGACTGTACGTACATCTGCAAAATCAACATTAATCAAACCTGGACATGTAATTAATTCAGCAATTCCTTGCACTGCACCTAGAAGCACATCGTTTGCAGCACGAAACGCTTCTAAAAGACTAGTATTATCTCCTAACACAGTTAGTAATTTTTCATTAGGGATAGTAATTAATGAATCAACTTGATTAGATAATTCTTCAATTCCGCGATTAGCTATTTGAGTCCGTTTTGTACCCTCAAAAGGAAATGGCTTAGTAACCACAGCGACAGTTAGAATGCCTAACTCCTTTGCTACTTCGGCAACAATAGGTGCAGCACCTGTACCTGTTCCACCACCCATACCTGCGGTAATAAATAGCATATCGGCACCGGCAATCACATCATGAATGCGGTCACGATCCTCTAAAGCAGATTGGCGTCCAATCTCAGGATTAGCACCAGCACCTAGCCCTTTAGTGATCTCAGTACCTAACTGCAAAGTACTTTTAGCATTAGTACGCTGCAACGCTTGCGAATCAGTATTGGCGCAAATGAAATCAACACCATCAATTTCAGCATTAACCATGTGCTGGACTGCATTGCCGCCACCACCGCCAACTCCAATTACCTTTATTACTGCACTTTGACCATACGCATCTACTAGTTCAAACATTTTGTTTCTCCTCTAGTCACCGGGCAAGAACCCGAAAAATTAAAAATTACCTTTAACCCAATTTTTCACTTTCCCAAACACAGCGGCTAAACCGCCATTGTTATATTTCTTATGCTCTGAAGACTGTTCACTCATATGCCCAAACAACAACAAGCCCACACCAGTTGCATGAATAGGATTTCTTACCACATCAATTAAGCCGGTCACATATTGAGGAACACCTAAGCGTACTGGCATATGGAATACTTCCTCAGCCAGTTCAACTACACCTTCCATTTTCGAGCTGCCACCTGTAAGCACTATGCCGGCAGCAATTAAATTTTCGTAGCCACTTCTTCTTAATTCCGCCAATATCAGAGACATTAATTCTTCATAACGCGGCTCAACTACTTCAGCTAATGTTTGCCTAGCCAATCTTCGTGGCGCACGCTCTCCTACACTTGGAACCTCAATCACTTCATCAGGATTTGTTAACTGTCGCAGGGCGCATGCGTATTTTATTTTGATTTCTTCTGCATGTTGAGTTGGTGTTCGCATAGCAATAGCAATATCGTTTGTTACCTGATCACCAGCAATTGGAATGACTGCAGTGTGCTTGATAGCACCCTCGGTAAACACTGCAATATCAGTTGTACCCCCACCTATATCCACCAGACATATACCCAATTCTTTTTCATCTTCCGTCAAAACCGAATAACTTGACGCCAGTTGCTCTAAAATAATGTCATCAGCATGCAAACCACAACGCTCAATACACTTAACTATATTTTGAGCTGCAGATACCGCACCAGTAACTAAATGTACTTTTGCTTCCATACGAACGCCTGACATTCCAATGGGTTCACGTATTCCTTCCTGCTGATCAATAATAAATTCCTGTGGAAGCACATGTAGGACTTTTTGATCCGCAGGAATCGCTAAAGCTCTTGCAGCATCTATAACTCGTTCAACATCACTCTCAAGAACTTCACGGTCTCGAATTGCGACAATGCCATGTGAGTTCATGCTTTTTATATGACTTCCAGCAATACCGGCATACACAGAATGAATCTGACAACCAGCCATCAACTCTGCTTCTTCTACCGCACGCTGAATAGATTGCACAGTAGATTCAATATTGACCACCACACCTTTTTTCAATCCTCGCGATGCATGTGTCCCAATACCAATAATCTCCAACTCATTGTCATCATTCACTTCAGCTACAATTGCAACAATTTTCGAAGTGCCAATATCCAAGCCAACAATCATTCCGTTTTCTGATTTTTTACTCATATGTTTGTACGTTTTATTTAATTAACCATTCCAACGAACCGCAAACCCATTACTGTGACGAAGATCAATACTCGCTATCGCTTCACGCTCTGCCTTAGTAAACATAGCGAATGAATACAAACAACGTTCAATTTGTTTATCTGTCTGCTCTCTTCCGACATTGATGGATATTCCATTAACCAAAATTATTTCTTTATCGTAACGCGCATCTTCTTTTAGCTTGTGAATGCCTGAATCAACTTTTTTAAAGCGTGCACTGTACTTGTAATACAAGTCTATTAAGTGCTGCTCCCTACCTCGCACACCCTGCAACAATGGCAAGGCTGCGTATTGTTGTATATCTTGCACAAAAAATATCTCAGCGTACTTATTAATGAGATGATTTTCGCCCCAACGGAAATAAGGTTGCTGCTCACTTATTTCAATCACTAGCTTACTTGGCCATTGACGCTTGATATTTGCTCGATATACCCATGGAATATCATTAAGTTGGTCTTCAAACGAACTTAAGTCGACGGTAAAAAACCCATCATGCATGTAGTTTTCAGCTATTGTACGAATCTCAGATTTACTCACTTTGTTTAATGCTGTTTGGATCTCAATTGTTTTAATAGATATATCTTCAATTCTTTTTGTAGCCCATATACCCGCAATAACGACTAACGCGACTGAAAGCAATTTACCAACTTCACGAAAATCTATACGCATAGCATCGTTTTCTCGCATGGTACGACGTTGATTTCTTTTTAGTCGCTTAGCCATTACTAATTATCACTCTGTTGGAAAGTTGTATCTAAAATATTCAAAACCAGTTGTTCAAAATTAATTCCTACACTTGCCGCCGCCATCGGCACAAGACTATGATCTGTCATTCCAGGCACGGTATTTACTTCAAGGAACCATCGTTCTTTATTTTTATCAAGCATCACATCTACTCGACCCCAACCAGTTGCTGAAGTCGCATTAAACGCATTCAAGGCTTCAGACTTAAGCACATTCTCTTCTATTTCAGGAAGACCGCATGGAAGAATGTATTGCGTATCACTAGCTTGATATTTAGCGTCATAGTCATAAAACTCATGCGGTGTTTCTAACTTAATCACCGGCAGTGCAACACCATTCAGCACTGCAACCGTATATTCCTCACCATCAATCCATTGTTCTGCCATCAGTGCACCTTGATATTTATAGGCATCCTTTTTAGCCAATAAAAACTCTTCCTCACTGCTGATTTTATGTATGCCCAGACTAGATCCTTCCAAAGATGGCTTAATTACAAATGGGATACTCAACAAGGAAACAATTTGCTGATAATCAATGGCTTCATCAATCTGCATGAATTTTGGAGACTGCACATCTGCCGTCTCCCACAACTTCTTTGTCATAAGCTTATTCATACAAATACTAGAAGCCATTACACCACTACCGGTATATGGCAGCTCAAGCATTTCTAAACCGCCTTGCATCGCTCCATCTTCGCCACCGCATCCATGCAGAGCAATAAAAACACGGTCAAATTTATCCTCTCGTAGCACGCTAAAAATATTTTTATCCACATCAATGCCATGCGCATCAATGCCTTTGCTCAATAATGCTTTTAATACAGCCGTCCCACTCTTCAATGAGATTTCTCTCTCACCCGAGCTTCCCCCCATTAACACCGCGACTTTTCCATATTTTTTTAGATTAACCGCAGTCATTTAATTTCCTCATCTCCGAGAAATTTCACCTCAGGCTCTAACTCAACATTACTTTTCTGCTTGACGGTTAATTGCACATGCTGCATTAATTGCTCTATATCTTCTGCAGTCGCTTTTCCTTCATTGATAATAAAATTAGCATGTTTTTTTGACACACATGCTCCACCGATAGCAAACCCTTTCAAACCACTTTGCTCTATTAGACTAGCTGCAAAACCTTGTTTAGGATTTTTAAACACTGATCCACAATTCTTTTTACCTATTGGCTGGGTATCTGCACGATGCGCTAACAACTCTTTTATCGAAACTACTTTAGTACCTTGTTGATCTAATTCAAGATCAAAACTTGCACCAACAAACCACTCTCCAACAAAATTTTTTACAAAACGATAACCGTATTCATATTCATCACATGACCTATTAATAATTTTGCCAGCTCTGTTAATCACATCAACATATTTTACTTGCGGCCATGTCTGCCCACCAAATGCACCTGCATTCATAGCTAATGCACCACCTACAGTCCCCGGAATGCCAGCCATAAATTCCACACCAATAAGATTCTTTGCTACGGTCGCTCTTGCCAACTTGGCGCAAGCTACACCTGCTTCAGCATAAACACTATTTAAGTCAAAGCGGATTTGTTTAAGCCCTGTTTGAGTGACAATAACAACTCCTTTGATACCACCATCTCGAATCAGCACGTTTGAACCAAGACCTAACCAAGTTATTGGCACATCATCAGAAGTATTAGCTAGGAAATCACTTAAGTCTTCAATATCTGCAGGGTGAAATACACACTGTGCATTTCCACCAACACCCCAGGTATTGTAGCGAGATAACGACACATCAAATAACAATTTACCGCGTGTTTCTGGTGTGCTTATTTTAGCCATCACGCTACTTGCACCTCGGCTTGTACTTGCTCATACAAAGACGATGCTATTTTACCGATACTGCCTGCGCCCAAAGTAATCACAATGTCATTTGGCACAACAATCTTTGCCAAAGTAGCGCCTAAATCGCGATCATCTTCTAGTAATACTGCATCTAACTTCCCTCGCAAACGTAATGCATGTGCTAGTGCGCGACTGTCCGCATTATTTATTAATTTTTCTCCTGCTGGATAAACATTTAGTAGCAGCAATACATCAACTTCATTAAGCACTGCTACAAACTCATCAAATAAATCTCTCGTACGCGTATAGCGGTGAGGTTGAAACACCGCGACTATGCGTCTCTTTGACCAACCATTTCTCACGCCATCTACAGTCGCTGCAATCTCTTTTGGATGATGTGCATAATCATCAATAAACTCAGCATTGCCTCCCTTTAGGGAAACAGTACCTACATGCTGCATCCTTCTTCCAATACCTGCAAAGTTTTTCAATGCTTCAGCAATATTTTCTGCGGATACCTCAAACTCAAGCCCGACTGCAATACTTGCCAATGCATTTAATACATTATGTTTGCCCGGCAGATTCAATGTGAACGTCATCTGCTTAGAAATATTTTTAGCGTTCACTTTAAAGGTTGTCATTTCACCATTGTAAATAAGATCACTAGCAACAATATCAGCATCTTCACTAAAACCGTAAGTGATGTACGGACGTGCGACCTCAGGAATTAATCCACGTACTACTTCGTCGTCAATGCATAACACTGCCAAACCATAAAATGGAATATTATGTAGAAATTCTACAAACGCATTACGCAACTTTTCAAAATCATTTTCATAACTAGACAAATGATCTGCATCAATATTAGTCACTACTGAGACTACTGGTTGCAAATGTAAGAAAGACGCATCGCTTTCATCTGCTTCCGCAACTAAATATTCGCTTCCACCTAATTGAGAATTAGTCCCCACACTATTCACTCGCCCACCGACAATAAAAGTAGGATCTAATCCTGCTTCCGCCATCACCGTCGCTACCAAACTAGTAGTAGTCGTTTTCCCATGAGTGCCAGCAATAGCAATGCCCTGGCGAAATCTCATTAACTCTGCCAACATCTCGGCACGTTGAATGATTGGTATACGATGATCTTGAGCAGATACAATTTCTACATTTTCAGGATCAATAGCTGATGAAACCACTACTACATCCATATCAAGAATATTTTGTGGCTGGTGACTCGCATAGATTGTTGCACCTAACTTCTTAAGTCTCGCACTAGCTGCATTAGGATGATTATCTGAACCAAAAACCTTAAATTCCATATTAAGCATAACTTCAGCAATTCCACTCATACCAACGCCGCCAATACCAACAAAAAATACATTTTGTATTTTTCTCATAGGAAGAGTCGGCGTTACATAATTCATTTATTGCTCACCTACTATTCGGCAACCACAAGCACTCATACATTCATCAGCCACTCTCTTGCTTGCATTTGATTGACCAAGTTTTTTTGCTGCACAAGCCATATCCATCAGCTTCTGCGAATCGCCCAACAATATCTGTAAAGTTTCTGCTAATTTTTCTGCCGTCATTTCTATTTCAGAAATAAGTTTTGCGGCTCCCGCATCAACATAACTTTGTGCGTTCGCTGTTTGATGATCGTCAACTGCATATGGGTAAGGTATTAACACAGCACCGAGACCAACTGCTGCAACCTCAGCTAAAGTGATAGCACCACTTCGACATACAATAAGATCTGCCCACGCATATGCTTGATCAATATCGTCGATAAATTCATCCACTCTAGCTTGCAAATTATTCTTCTGATAATTCTCAAGCACAAATTCTTGTCTATTTGCACCTGTTTGATGCCATACCTCAATTCGAATTGAAGATGAAATAATTTCTAATGCTTGTGGAATAAATTTATTTAGTGAAACTGCGCCTTGACTACCTCCAACAATCAGTAATCGTTTGCTTGCGCTTCTATCAACCATTCTTTGCTCAGGATTTGCGATCTCCATAAATTTACTGCGCACTGGATTACCGCAATATTCTAAATTTTGTTTGTTATATTGGATTGGAAACCCAGTGAACATAATTCGGCTTAGCGGCGCTAATAGTCTATTGGTCAATCCTACAATCGCATTCTGCTCATGAATGATTAATGGCTTTCGCAGCAATACACCGATCAATGCACAAGGACCGGCAACAAATCCGCCCATGCCTAGCAACGCACATGGCTTATACTTCAAAATAATTGATAAACTCTCAAACAGTGCCTTAATAATAATTAAAGGTGCACGTATATATTGCAATAAACCTTTCCCTCGCAACCCTTGAACATTCATTATGGCTAGCGAGAAACCTGCTTCAGGCACAACACGCGACTCGATACCTTTGTTTGTTCCCACCCAAATAATAGGTACACCTCTGTCTCTCAACTCATTAGCCACCGCGAGTGCTGGAAATACATGCCCTCCAGTGCCTCCGGCTAAGATCATGACAGGCTGCATAGTCATCTTCTTCTTCCTGCTTTTCTAGTAGTTACGCGACGCGGCCTATGTACACGCCTAGCACCTTGTTGATTAACCTCCATGTAAACCCTAACCAACAAACCTACCGCAATACAGCTAGCTAATAAATTACTTCCACCCACACTAATAAAAGGCATGCTCAAACCTTTTGTTGGCAGCAATCCCATATTTACACCCACATGTATAGTCACCTGCAAGGTAAACCAAATACCGCAACCATATGCAATGTGCTGAGCAAAAGTCATGTGTTGCTTTTGTGCACTAGTCGCTAATGAAAAACATCTCCATATAAATATAAAGTAAGCAAATAACAATATTGCTATACCTACAAGCCCTAACTCTTCCGCAAGTACTGCAAACACAAAATCATTATGTGCTTCAGTCAAATAGAATAATTTCTGGATACTTCCTCCAAGACCTTCTCCAAAAATTCCTCCGTTACCAATTGCAATTAATGCCTGAGTAAGTTGGAAACCATCTCCCAAAGGATCTTCAAATGGTCGCCAAAATGTAGTGACTCGCGACCAACGCTCTTCATTTGTTCTGGCCAGAAAATACATCACCAATACTGAACACGCAGTCGATAATATAAATGGTGTTAAACGCACTCCTCCCAGATAAAGCATTGTAAATACCAAGGCGGTAAGCACTACCGTGGATCCAAAATCTGGTTCCATCATTAGCAGTACTGCAATTATGCCGACTAAGGCCATCGGATTTATAAACGCAGAAAAATTTTGTTGCACATGAGACCCATGCCTAACAATATATCCAGACAAATAAACAATCATTGCAACTTTAGCAAATTCTGAGACCTGCAAAGAAATTGGACCTAGCGCAATCCAACGACTACTCGCATTAGCTCTAATCCCTATGCCCGGAATTAACACCAACACTAACAATGCTATTGTAACCATTAACATTAATGGCCCTAACTGCTCCCAATAAGCTAAACGTATTTTAGCAATAGTAAAAATACATAATGCGCCCAGTAACATAAACATCATTTGTCTTTTAACAAAGAAGAATGCATCAGTATGATTTTTATAAGCAATTTCTACAGTAGTAGATGTCATCATAGTGAAGCCAATCCCGCATAACACTAATAATGCAAATAACATTTGCGCATCAATATAATTAGATATTGATTCTTGCAAACTAAGCTGTTTGTTATCAGCGCTCATCACTAACCTTCAATGCACTTTGTTTCACAGCGGCCTGAAATGCCAATCCTCTTTCGATATAATTTGAAAACATGTCGAAACTTGCACAAGCAGGTGAAAACAACACCGATTGGCCAGGTTTTACTTTTTGATGTACATACTCGACAGAAGCGGTTAACGAATTCTTATCAACAGTTTCAACAATACCTGATAAAGCATCAATAAATACTTGCTTATCGCGTCCAAACGCAACAACCAACTCAACCTTAGATTTAACCGCATAAATTAATGACTCCAAGGAGCCACCCTTGTGAACACCGCCTAATATCAATATAACCGGACTACTTAAACCTAATATTGCTGATACCGTAGCGCCCACGTTAGTGCCTTTACTATCATCTATCCATTGCACTCCATTTTTTTCAAGTACAATCTCACAGCGATGCGGCAAACCTTTGAATGCACGAATCGCTTCTAATGCTTTACCTTGATGTTTTATATAAGAATCTGTCAGCGCTAAAGCAGCCAATGTGTTTTGCTCACCAGCAACACCCAACAATGGTAGATCAGCACAATTTATTAATTTATCGTTACCTTTCACCAACCAACGACAATTGCCATATTGCATGACTCCATAATCAGAATCGTCAGGCGCATCGGTACCGAAACTGCACATATCATTTGAAGGCGTTAAAAACTTATTCTTACCCTGCTCGCGAGGAACAACTTTGAACTTAGCATGTGTATAGATCGATTGTTTAATATGTGCGTATTCGTCAAAACTAGAGTGCCTATCTAAATGATCATCACTAATATTTAACACAACAGCAGCATCTGGACTAAGCGATGAACATGTTTCTAATTGAAAGCTCGATAATTCCAAAACAAACATATCTATTGACTTATCATCAACTAAATTTAATGCAGGCTCACCAATATTGGCACAGGCTTTGGCATGAAGACCTTGACTTTCCAATATTGCCGCAACCAATGTAGTCACGGTACTCTTTCCGTTTGAACCAGTAATAGCGATATAAGGTTTAGATGCTTCACGAGCAAACAACTCGATGTCACCTAATAGTTCAGCACCATCATTAACGGCTTGTTGAATCTCAGGTGTGTGCGGTGACACTCCAGGACTTAACACTATTACATCCGCTTCTTTCAACCATTGTTGATTGAACTGACCAAAACATACTTGTGAATCAGATAAAATGTTTTTTATCTTTGCTGCATTAGGAGGTAAGCCGCGACTATCTATTATTCGGCACTGTTTATTTTTCGCCAACAAATACTCAACCACAGATAGACCTGATACACCTGCACCAATTACCAAGTAATTTGTTGGATCGACTTTCATTAAATAACTGACACCCACTTGTTTCTACCTAATCTTCAATGTCGCTAAACCAATTAACACTAAGATCACCGTAATAATCCAAAACCGTACAATCACTCTAGGTTCAGGCCAACCTCTTAACTCAAAATGGTGATGAAGTGGCGCCATTTTAAATACTCGCTTTCCTGTTAACTTAAATGAAGCCACCTGAATCATGACCGATAGAGTCTCAACAACAAACACTCCACCCATAATTACTAACACTATCTCTTGCCGAACCAACACGGCCACCACACCTAGTGCAGCGCCTAGAGACAAAGCGCCCACATCCCCCATAAAAACTTGAGCGGGATACGCGTTAAACCATAAAAATCCTAACCCAGCTCCCACAATAGACGCACAAAATACAACGAGCTCACCAGCTAATGGTATATGAGCAATAGCCAAATATTCCGCGAAGGTAGAGTGCCCGCTCACATAAGCAAATATTCCCAATGCGCCTGCCACCATTGCAGTAGGCATAATAGCTAGACCATCTAGACCATCAGTTAAATTAACAGCATTACTAGAGCCGACAATTACGAAATAAGTTAGCAATATAAACCACGGCCCCATATCAATTACTATGTTTTTAAAAAATGGAACATACAAATTTGTTTCTACAGAAAACACTGCTGTATTAAACAACCAAACCGCAGCAATTAAACCCACTGCAGATTGCAAAGCATACTTAAGTCTTGCTGAGATGCCCGCACTATTTCCTTGGATTAATTTCTTAATATCATCAAACGCACCGATCGCACCAAAGGCGAACGTGACAAAGCATACGACCCAAATATAACGATTCTCTAAATCCCCCCACAACAATGTACTAACGAGAATACTTAATAATAAAAATGCCCCACCCATGGTAGGCGTACCTGCTTTTAATAAATGAGTTTGAGGGCCATCAGAACGTATATTTTGCTTAACACTGTAATCCGACAATCGACGAATCATCATAGGACCAGTAACAAAACAAATCACTAGCGCAGTCAACACACCCAGTATTGAACGCAGCGTCAGATAACCAAACACGTTAAAAACACTGTTGTATTGTTCCAGATATTCAAATAAATATAGAAGCACGTTAACCCTTCGCTAATGTATTGTTTGATTATCGATCAAGAAATTAACCACATCTTCCATATGCATAGCGCGCGAACCTTTCACTAATATGCAACACTGAGAATTAACCTGCCTGCGTAATGAACCACTCAATTCACTATGCTGATAAAAATGAAATCCATTATCACCAAATCCATTTACCGCATGCTTGGCTAGCTCACCCAAGCCAAATAGTTTTTTTACACCAGCTAATTTTGCTCCAGCACCTATTTCTGCATGGATAGCTTCTGCTTTATCGCCTAGCTCCCCCATATCACCAAGCACCAACCATGGCTCCTTATTTTGCGAACACAACACATCAATAGCCGCTTGCAATGATGCCGGATTTGCATTGTAGGTATCGTCTATAATGGTGGCGCCAGCAATGCCTATTTTCGACTGCAATCTCCCATTGACATGATGCGCACTTTCAAGCCCACGCTTAATATCTTGCAGATCAACTCCCAATTCACGAGCGGCCGCAATCACGGCCAAAGCATTACTTGCATTGTGCTTCCCCGGCAGCGGCAATTTAATTTCCAGCTTCTCACCATTTACTCTAACTAAAAGGTTTTTATTCGCTGTAATTTCTCCACACACTTGCGCCTTTTCCGAAAATCCAAATGTGACAATCTTTAAATGTTTGGCTTTCTCTAACCACACATCAAGAAATTTATCGTCAGCATTTAATACGACGACACCTGAAGATTTAGCGCCATTAATAATTTCACCTTTTGCTTGTGCAACACCAGCAATAGAACCAAATCCTTCTAAATGTGCTGGGCCCGCATTCGTGATAACTACTACATCCGGTTGCGCTAATCGGCTAAGGTGATCAATTTCGCCAAAATGATTAGCACCCATCTCTATCACTGCAAATTTATTATGCTTACGCAACGTTAATAAGGTCAGTGGCACACCAATATGGTTATTTAAATTACCTTGCGTAAAACAAGTACTTCCTGCAAGCGCCAACACATCACTCAGCATTTGCTTAACAGTGGTCTTACCATTACTTCCTGTCACTGCTACTAATTTAGGATCAACTCTATGTCTCCATGTCTGTGCCCAACGAGACAAACTTTTCAATGTGTCATCAACCAATACTTGTGGCAATTTGGTATTCACTTGCTTATGCACTAAAACTGCCTGCACAGTTTCCTCAACACTTTCATCAATAAACTCGTGGCCATCAAATCGGTCGCCTTCAAGTGCAACAAATAGGTCACCTTTGTGCATATTTCTTGTATCTGTAGAAATTGCGCTGACAATTACGTCGCTCCCATACAACTCACCTTGAGTCATATCTGCCACATCACTTAAGCGCAACCAATTATCCATTAGCTAACCTCGCTAACTCTTTAGTCGCCACAACAACATCATCGAATGCTATTTTCTGATTTTTAACATATTGAAATTTCTCATGGCCTTTACCAGCGATCAGAACAGCATCATTCGCACTCGCCATATTTAGCGCATCAATAATTGCCTGCTCTCTATCAACAACTGTTTTATAGTTATTCAACCCAATGCAACCACTGACAATTTGATCAATTATTTCCTGCCGACTCTCATCGCGAGGATTATCAGAAGTAATCACAGTAAAATCCGCATATCGTGATGCCATCTCACCCATTTGCGAACGCTTCCCTGTGTCTCGATTTCCACCACAACCGAACACACATATTATTTTTCCTGAACAATGTTCACGCACAGCATTTAATGCAGCAAACAATGCTGCGGGTGTATGTGCATAATCGACTATTACAGATGCACTATGTTGACCTGAGACAATTTGCATACGGCCTGGCACTGCAATTAGCTTATTAAGCGCATTGCCAATTCCTATATGGTCTTCATCAAGACTAAGCAGCACCGCCGCTACAGCTAATAGATTTAGCACATTAAATTGACCTAATAGCGGCACTTTCACATCAATTACTTTCTTCTTTACTGACATCCGTATCATTGTCGCATCGTGCAAATACTTTACATCCAGCGCAAACACATCAGCTTGCGCATTTACCAAAGAAAATGTAAGCACATTTAACGAGTCTGCCAAAGACTGCGCCCATTGAACTCCATTCTGATCATCAATATTTAGCACTGCATGCTTTGCTTGATGTGAAAAAAACAACCCTGCTTTTGCATTTATATATTCCTCAACTGAATTGTGATAATCTAGATGATCTCTTGAAATATTGGTTAATACCGCAGTATGGATGGATAAATTACGCAACCTTTTTTGCTCTATACCATGTGAAGATGCTTCTATAGCAACTGCTTCACAACCCATCTGATTGAAACGAAAATATTCCCTAGCAATTCGAGAGACTGGAGGCGTCGTATGATTAGCATCTTGGAGATTACCAAGACGCCCGTATCCTAAAGTGCCTATTAATCCGCATATGTGCCCAGATTTTTCTAATGCTTGTGCTACTAAATGTGCAACAGATGACTTTCCATCAGTTCCAGTAATCGCAACAGTCTTAATATCGTGATTAATGTCACCATAAAATCGCGATATTATCTTATTTACTATTTCTGATAGGTCGAAACATTCAAACATAGGCACCGGGCTATTCACATTATTGCTTCCAGCACCGGCTTTAGATTGATAAATTATTGCTACCGCACCATTATTGATAGCATCTTGAACATACTGCAAACCTGAAGAAGCAATAAACAAATCACCGCTTTCCACATCACCACTGTACTCACTCACACCCGAGACATTGACATCCCTAGAAACATCGATAGAAATAAAATCAGCAAGCAATTGGCTCAACATCATGGCTTTCTTGACTCCGTCAATAATAAACCACGTTTTTTTTCATCGATGACAGTTGGCGCAACATTCATTAAGCGCAATGCACCTTCTGTAACTCTCGAGAAAAGAGGCGCTGCTACTTCTCCTCCATAATAACCATCTTCTTTTACGGGCTGATCAATCAAGGCAACGACGACAACCTCTGGGTTATCTGCAGGTGCCATACCTGCAAATAATGCAATATAATTATCTTGTGAATATCCACCACTTTGAGACTTACGTGAGGTCCCTGTTTTACCCGCTGCACTGTAACCTTGCATACTAGCTCTCGAACCTGTTCCTTCTTTGGATAACACTCCTTTCAACATATCTCTAACAGCTTTTGCTGTTCTTCCAGACATCACTCTATGCCCAGCAGGCACTTGATCATTAACAATAAATGATGCAGGTAGCAAAATGCCGTCATTCGCAATTACCGAATATGCACGTGCTAATTGCATCGCCGTTGTTGACATACCATAACCGTAAGCCAAAGTTGCGCGTTGCGTTTTGTTCCAAGTAGTATAGCTATCAAATTTACCAGCTCGTTCGCCGGGAAATCCTGAGCCAGTAAGCTGTCCAAATCCAACAGATTGATATTGACTCCATACTTGCTCTTGGGACAATTTTAATGCCACACGCACTGCGCCCACATTACTAGATTTACTTAAAATAGTTTTCATATCGATCACACCATAATTGTCATGATCACTAACCAATAATCCTGCTACATTAAAATAGCCAGGCGCAGTATTGATCTTGCTATTAACTCTATAAGCACCATTTTCAATCGCGGCAGCTATCAAAAATGGCTTAACTGTGGAACCAGGCTCGAACACATCTGTGATTGCGCGATTCCTAATTGAATCTATTTTTGCATTAGAACGATCATTAGGGTTGAATGCAGGCAAGTTAGCCATTGCCAGTACTTCCCCGCTATCAACAGACAACACTACTACCGACCCGGATTTAGCGCTATGGCGTGCTATCGTGCGCTTCAATTCTCTATAAGCTAAGTATTGTATGCGTTTATCAATAGATAAACTCAAATCTTTACCATGATGTGGCTCTGTAACCAAACCGATATCACCCACCACTGTACCCTTTCCATTCTTAAGCACTCGCTTTTTACCAGGCGACCCATGCAGCCATTCATCGAATGCAAGCTCAACACCCTCCAAGCCTTGATCATCGATATTTGTCAGTCCTACAACATGCGCTGCCATTTCACCTGTTGGGTAAAAACGCCTGTATTCCCTAATAATTGAGAATCCATGAATATTTTTTTCTTTAAGAGCGTCAGCTGTATCAGGGAAAACATGCCGTTTCACATAAACAAATTGCTTACTTCTTCTTTGTTTGAGTTTTTTGATCAATATCTGCTTATTTAGCTTTAACACACTAGCTGCATATGAAATTGACTGCGGGTTCTCTAACGCTGTTTTTGGATGAGCCCATATCGAGAACACTGGTGTACTAATTGCCAAAGCTTCGCCATGACGATCTGTTATTACACCGCGATTCGCTGGTATTTCAACTGTACGAATTTGTCGATTTGAGCCTTCTTCATTATAAAAATCGGCATGTAACAGTTGTAATTGTGCTGCACGAGCAAACAACAACACAAAAGCACAAAAAACTGCAAATAAAAGCAAGTATCGACGTGCAGTAAATACTCTCGCTTTAGCCTTTCTCATTCAACTTGCCTCATTTAGAATCTAATTCCAACATCACTACATCAGAATGATTTACCAAATGCATCCCCAATTCTGTGTTAGCTATTTGTTCTACTCGCGCTTGATTTGACCAAGCACTCTCCTCCAGCAACAATTGCTCCCACTCTGTTTGTAATTGAGACCCTGTTTCTTGCAATGCTTGCAGCTCAACAAAGTGTCTACGCTGCAAATGTTTGCTATAAACCAACCCTGAAGCACTAATTACCACAAGTAAGTAAGCAACAATCAACGCTGTCAATTTCACTTTAGTACCTTCTCTGCCACACGAAGACGCGCACTTCGAGCACGTGGGTTAACTTTCAATTCTTCAATGGAAGGGCGGATCAGTTTCCCTACCGATTTCAAATGATCACTCAGCTCTGGCATAACTGGCAGCTTTGGCAACAAGTCTTCTTGCTTAGTATCGCGTATAAATCGTTTAACCATTCGATCTTCTAAGCTATGGAAACTAATTACCACTAAGCGGCCTCCACCATTTAATAAATCAAATGATGCCTCTAATCCTTTTTGCAATGCTAATAGCTCTTTATTAATAGCAATCCTAATCGCTTGAAATGTTCTTGTTGCCGGATGTATTCCTTGGTAATTTGACGGATAACATCCTTTAACAGTTTCTGCTAAACGTTTAGTTGTAGTTATTGCAGAAACTTTCTGCTCATCAAGCACCTTGTTAGCAATCTTTTTAGCATGTCGTTCTTCACCAAACTCACGCAGCACTTGAATAAGCTCGTTAACAGAAACACTCTCTAGCCATTGTGCTGCTGTATATCCGGTACTGGTATTCATACGCATATCCAATGGGCCATCTTGACTAAAACTAAACCCTCTTTGTGCTTCATCTAATTGTGGTGACGACACTCCCAAGTCGAAGAAAATTCCATCGACATTTGCCAACAAACCATGCTTTCGACCTACTTCTGCTAAATTTGCAAAGGTTTCATGGATGATTGTTACCCTTTCATCCCCTACAAATTGCTGTTGCGCACATTCAATAGCACTAGGGTCCTGATCTAGCAAAAACAATCGCCCCTGACTGGCCAAACTTTGCAACAGCAGCTGACTATGTCCGCCACGTCCAAAGGTGCAATCGATGTAAGTACCATCACCTTTAATTCGCAATCCTTGTATAGACTCATGTAACAAAACTGGCACATGAGTAAATCTAGCTAGCATGCGTAACTAAACGCTTAAATGTTCTAACGCAGATTCATCTGCCGCCGCGTTTGCCTCTTCTTGCAACCATTCTTCACAGTTGTTGTGCCATCGAGCCTCATCCCATAATTCAAATTTATTGCCTTGACCTATCAGGCAAACATTCTTTTTTAATTCAGCAAAATCACGTAATTCTTGGGGAAGCAATATTCGGGATTGACCATCTATCTCACGTGGTTTAGCGTGTCCAAGGTAAAGACGATGCCAGCGACGCACTTGTTTCCCTACATTCGGCAATGCACGCAAATCAGCTTCAAAACGCTCCCACTCAGGCAGAGGATAAATGAGCAAACATCGATCAACATCAACAGTAATTACAATCTGCCCACCGCAGGCAGTATTGATTGCATCACGGTACTCAGTTGGTACAGTAATGCGTGCTTTTGCGTCAATTGTTGTTGCGGTGATGCCTCTAAACATTCTTGTTCTTCTATCCTGGAAATATCACTGAAAACCACTTTTTCCCACATTTATACACTATAGAAATCAAGGGTGTAAAAAGCAAGTTAAATTAGGCCGTTTATCGGGAATTTTGTCTTGCAAGACAGTTACTTACTGCACATTTTGACAGGAAATTTTAGTGAAAATTGATGTTGATTAACAACTTGCCAGCGCTTAATGAGAGATTACATTAAGTTTGTGTATTGTCGAAAAGGAAGAAGAGTGAGAGTCAGTCAATAAGCCGGGTTTTGTCGTGGGCAATCATTCATCTGAGATGCCTGTCACCAGACACCTTAAGCGACCTACCCGAGAACCATGTGGACCACATGTGGTTAATAATTAACCTGTTCTCCTATTTGGTCTTGCTCCAGGTGGGGTTTACCTTGCCGTTCATGTTGCCATCAACGCGGTGCGCTCTTACCGCACCATTTCACCCTTACCTATTATTAATAGGCGGTATATTTTCTGCTGCACTTTCCATGAGCTCGCACCCTCCAGGCGTTACCTGGCACCCTGTCCTATGGAGCCCGGACTTTCCTCTGTTGATATAAACAACAGCGACTGCCTCGACCAACTCTCGTAAGCGACTGTATCACTAAACGATTTTGTTTGGCTTAATCATCTGAATAATATTCACTAGCTAAATCATATAAGGTATTTTTTGGTAAATTTGATAGGCTTATTGCCAAAGTAACCGCATCTTTATGGCTCATGACTATGGCTACTTTAGAGAACAATAAGTGCATGTTCTGTATATCGATGTCGACTTGTGCGCTACCATCTGCACCTTGAATAACAACTACAAACTCTCCTTTTTGGGGAATAGTCTCATTATTTAATTGCTCAAGAATTTGCCTCACCTCACCTGATGCAATTTGCTCATGCATTTTTGTTAGTTCACGTGCAATCATTAGCTTTCTTTGTGGTCCAAATGTAGATTGCACATCCTCCAACACATCCAAAATTCGGTGTTTTGCTTCATATAAGATTGTTGCCTGCTCACAAAAAGATAATTGCTGTAGTCGACTAATACGTGCGGACCGTTTTGGAGATAAAAATCCTTCAAAGGAGAATCGAGTGATATTAAAATCATTCACCGACATAGCTGTAATGGACGCACATGCACCAGGAATAGGAACAACTTCGACTCCTTGTCCGCGACATAGGGCAACGAGTGAATGCCCAGGATCACTGACTAGCGGTGTTCCTGCATCAGTAATTAGCGCAATATCTTTACCTTGCTCAAGATCAGATAATAATTGTGGATCGCGCTGTGAGGCATTGTGTTGATGATAAGAAATTAATGGCGTTGAAATACCATGAGCACTAAAAAGTTTTTTTGCTACACGCGTGTCCTCAGCAGCCACAAGTTCGACATTTTGTAGCGTCTCTAGTGCACGTAAAGTGATATCCTTAAGATTGCCAATTGGAGTTGCGACAATATAAAGTGTGCCCAAAATTACACCTCGCGACCGTAGTAAAACGATTAAAATAAATAATAGAATTTCATGAATAATAAAGCCCGATACACCATAGCACATTGCATAATCTTGATAACATTAACGTTGTTTGTGAGTAGCTGTGGCACTGGTATTCAAACCAAACCTGAAACCGAATCAGCTAATCTCGAGATCCGGAATGCAGACAAACTAGTCAAGCAAGGTCAATACCTAAAAGCAGCAGAAATATATTGGCAAGTATCGCAAACCGTACAATCACCACAAAAAGAAAAATATCAATTAAACGCCGCTGAGTTATCTGTTTCAGCGGGTAACTATGATCTCGCCCAGCAGTACCTAAATTTAATAAATGAACAAAATTTAACATTTGATCTAATACCCCGTAAGCGTATTTCAGAATCTAATATTGCAATACAACAGGAACAATTTAACGAGGTATTATCACTGTTACCAGAATCGTTAATGACTCGCGCACCAACTCATATTGCAGAAATACTTGAGCTACGCGCACAAGCATTTGCCGGAGTAGGTGATACTTACTCAAGTCTAACTACCAGGACGGAACTTGCACGTCATCTAGATGAATATTCAAGTAGCGCTTATAATCAAAATGAAATCTGGAGATTATTAGCACTAGCGCGAGATGAGGAGTTAGCCAGCTGGAGCAGTCATAGCAACCAACAACTTAGAGGCTGGATCAAACTTGCCCAAACCAAACGTGCGCCTTATTCAAGTTTAGAACAACTCAGTTACGCTTTAAATGATTGGCGCAGCACACACCCCGATCATCCGGCTTCAGATAATTTAATTACTTCAATACTTGAAAGTTTCGAATCCTTCTTCGCGGTTCCTGAAAGAATCGCTTTATTACTGCCCATGACTGGGCGTTATGCAAAGATAGCCGATGTCATTTATGCAGGCATTCTTTCTGCCAGGGAACTACGCACAGAAGATCAGTATGCGCCGCATATAGAATTATATGATACTGGCGACAACCCTGCAGACATCACTTACCATTACCAACGCGCAGTTGATGATGGTGCTGACTTTGTCATAGGACCATTAAAGAAAGAATCTGTAGAATTATTATCACAACAGACGGAATTACCTATTCCGGTTTTGACACTTAACTATCTTCCCGAGCAATCACAAGCGCCAAGTAATTTATTTGAATTTGGATTACTTCCAGAAGATGAAGCTATACAAGTAGCGGAACGTGCATCTTTAGACGAACATATTAGCGCAATCATTGTGACATCTAATGGCGAGTGGGGTCAGAGACTTGCAGATGCATTTCGCATACGTTTTGAAGAGCTAAATGGGATTGTATTAGATACACAATTCTACTCTTCCAGCGACACTGACTTCTCAGCACCCTTAAAAATAGCGCTTCAGCTAGACCACAGCGAAGCACGACACCGAAAACTTAAATCTATCCTTGGTCAGAACCTCGAATTTGAACCACGAAGACGTCAAGATGTAGATATGATATTTATGGTAGCTTCACCGCGTACAGCACGCCTTATTCGCCCCCAAATCAATTATTATTATGCGACTGACCTGCCTGTCTATAGCACTTCCCACGTGTTCTCAGGAATTGAAAATGTATTAAGAGATCGAGACGTTAATGGTGTTTTATATTGTGACATCCCGTGGCTGTTAAAACCCTCAGCCGACCATGAGATAATGCGCGAATTGCTAGAACTTGAAGCAGGTGAGGCTTATCATCTACTTCCCAGATTTGCTGCTTTGGGCATTGACGCTTACTACTTACCACTAAAATTAGCAGAGTTAGCCGCATTACCTTACGAACGTTATAACGGCCTGACAGGCAAACTTAGAGTTCAAGATGGGAGTAAAATTTTCCGCGAGCTTAATTGGGCGCAGTTTGTAAATGGACGGCCAACTTTACTACCACAGTTCTCTAACGAATAAACATAGCACTGAATGCCTGGTCAACGTTTAACTGGTAAAAAAGCTGAAGATGTTGCCTGTGGTTTTTTAAAGCGCAATGGGTTAATACTAATAGAGAGGAATTATCATTGCCGTTTTGGTGAAATAGACTTAATTATGCAAGACACAGACACCCTAGTTTTTGTTGAGGTACGTTATCGCAGCTCAGAAAAATATGGAAGTGCCGCAGAATCTGTAGATGGCAACAAACAACGCAAACTTGTTTTTACTGCAAACCATTACTTACAAAAATACCCATCCAATCAACCAACTCGATTTGATGTAGTAGCACTATCTCCGCATCAACAACCTGAGTGGATAACCAATGCATTCATGGATAGATAAAAAGTGAACCCAATTAAGTTAATAGAAAAATCATTTGCTGACAGCATACAAACAAAACAAGACTCATTAAGCGTAATCGCAGGCCCCATCTCTGATGCTGCATTACTAATGACATCTAGTTTATTAGCAGGAAATAAAATTCTAACTTGTGGAAACGGTGGCTCTGCCGCAGATGCCCAACACTTTTCATCAGAGCTACTGAATCGCTTTGAACGTGAAAGACAACCTCTTCCGGCTATTGCTCTAACGACAGATAGCTCAACATTAACCTCAATTGCAAATGACTATGACTACAGTTTAATTTTCGCAAAGCAAGTACGAGCATTAGGCCAATCGGACGACATATTGTTTGTCATTACCACAAGTGGTGGTTCTGCAAATATTGTCCAAGCAATGCATGCAGCACATGAAAGGAACGCTCGAATTGTCGCCCTCACTGGACGAGATGGCGGTGAGGTTGGTGCACTTATACAAAAAAGTGATATCGAAATTCGAGTTCCCGGCCCTTCAACTGCTCGCATACAAGAAGTACATTTATTAGTTCTACATTGCTTATGTGAACTAATTGACCAGCAATTACTTGGTTAACGTTGTGGCTTGCTCACTTCCTGACAACTTAATTGATCAGCTGAGAAAGAATTTTCCTGGCAATAATTTATTATTGGAAGCAGCTGATTGTTGGACCTATGGTTACGACAATAGCAAAATTCATCACCCACCAGATGCCGTTGTATTACCTGTCAATCATCACCAAGTTGTATCTTGCATCTCTTTATGCAATCAATTTTCTATACCTCTTACTACACGTGGACGAGGCACCGGCACCACGGGCGCATCGGTACCCGTATCAGGTGGCATTGTGATGTCTTTAGAGCGCATGGATAAAATCTTAGGGTGCGATATTGGAAATCGCAGCGTACATGTACAAGCCGGGGTAACCAATCTTGATCTACAAAACTATTTAAAAGAAAAAAACTTTTTTTGGCCACCAGACCCAAGCAGTGCAGAGTTTTGCACTATTGGGGGCAATTTAGCATGCAATGCTGCAGGACCACGTGCAATCAAATATGGCACTACACGTGACAACACTCTACGACTTAAAGCGGTAACGGGTTATGGAGAGACAATTAATACTGGCAGTAAAACCACTAAAGGCGTTGTTGGTTTAGACCTTACCCGCTTGATTATTGGCTCCGAGGGAACATTAGCAGTGATAACAGAGGCTGAATTAAAAATAACCCCTCTAGCACCCGAAAAAAATACACTACGCGCACTTTATAAAAATCACCAAGCAGCTTGTGATGCCATTCAAAGTATAGGTTCTCAGCTACATCCCCCTTGTGCAATTGAGTTTATGGATCATCACGCTATTGATTTAATTCGCACTCATAGCGAGGTAAGTTTACCTAGCAATTCTCGTGCTATGTTAATGATAGAAATCGATGGTGATTCTGAATCACTTCCAATTAGTACTGACAAAATAGAACAAGCATTATTAAATAATGGGCTAATAGAAATTCAACATGCTAAAACAGGTATTGAGAAAAAAGCTTTATGGCAAGCTCGAAAAGAGTTATCTCCAATTTTACGTAATTTAGCGCCCAATAAAATTAATGAAGATGTAGTCGTCCCTGTTCCTAATTTAAGTAAATTAATCAATGCGCTGGATGAATTATCATCTACATTTAAATTACCAATCGTAAATTTTGGCCATGCTGGAAATGGTAACCTTCATGTAAATATTATTTACGATGCGGAAGATGCCACTCAAAATCAGAATGCTTTAAATTGTCTGGGTAAGATATTTGAAAAAGTTTTAGATCTAGACGGCACTATTTCTGGCGAACACGGCATAGGTGTTAGCAAGCGCGATCATGTATCAAAGGAGATTGGTAGCCAAGAACTAGAACTAATGAGAAAAATTAAATCTCAATTCGACCCCAATCTCATATTGAACCCCAATAAGAGTTTACCGGCCGCAAAAAGCTAGTCCCTTATAACACTAATGTGAAAATTAAATAAATTGATACCATCCCAAACACTGCTGCCATAGACACCATTAACACTTGGAATCCACTTTGCTTATTTTGTATTACTTTTCCTTGATCAATATGCGCAAAAGCACAGGCAACTTGGCTACCAGAAATGGTTTGCGTATCTTCAGGACGCGATAGTAATTGTTCTTTATTGCTAGAATTATTTTGATCATCTGCGCTTAATTCGATATGCATAAACTACCTCCAAAACATCATTATTTAACACAATGGCTAATCTATATTAACCGTTGAAATCTACGCTTATAATTTAGCGTTACAGAATGTTTTGACGGCAGATGAAAGATTTCTTTAGTCAAGAGCGACTAAAGTGTGATGGAGTTCACTAAATTATCAAGTTACTTTTTAGATTCTACAATTTTATCTGACAGACTATCAGGAAGAAAATCTAGAACCGCGACACCTACAGTTACTAGTAATAAGGATATTGCAATACCGGCAACGCCTAACAACATCTCCCAAATACTTGGACTGTACTGACCGATGACACCATCAAAGAATGAGCTACTCACTTCCATACCTGGGAATAATTCTAATGGGAAAGCTTGGCCTCCAATGACAATAATGTATACCTGAGCTAAACCACCTAGTATAACCAATGCACATGCTGCCACTAATGTCTTACGACAGTTCTTTGTTTGTGGCATGTACACTAATGCTAAAGGAATAATTCCACCAATTAACACTTGTCCAATCCAGAAAAGTGTCGTGTAAATCCCACCATCTACTAATAAGAATTTTTCAACAGCGTGGTGCTCGGCAGCATATAAATTAGTCACATGATAAACAGCCACAAAGTACAATATGCTAGCTATAAACACACCAAGTAGATTACGTAATTTATTTAGTATGTAGTCTCCAATAGGTCGTTGAGTCCAATTATAAGAAGCCAATAGCACTAAAATGTAAAATGCCAGGCCAAATGCAAAAGACATAATAATAAACATCGGAGCTAACATAGCCGTATCATATGCACTGCGCGCGACCAGGAAACCAAAAATTGAGCCAGTACCTGTTGTCAAAATCAGTCGCCATATAAATGCAAATAGACCGGCTTTCTTACTATATTTTTGCATAGTGTTGTCCATCATCCACCACATGTAGACACCAACAATAGCAAAGAAACCGGTATACAAGATTATATTCCAAGCAAATATTGACTTAAAATTATATGTAGTCATTGCCACAATTAGACGATCAGGGCGACCTAAGTCCAATACTAATACTGCTAATCCACCAGCTAGCAATGCCACTGCAAGTAGCGCCGAGAGTCTTGCCAAAGGTTTATATTCTACTTTTCCAAACACAGATGCTATGGATGCAACATTGAGCGCACCTGAAGCTGCAACTATTAGGAATATTGCAAATACATGAGGCAACCCCCACACAACTTGGTTATTCATACCTGTAATCACATGGCCCTCTACTTCCATATGATGCGCAGAAAGAATACCAATCAACACAATAGTAGCTAAACCAATTAGCAACATCCAAAATTTGGATGATCGCGCTTCAATAGAACTATATCGTATGGTATCCATGTAGTTATAAACCTTGGTATCGAACGCCGGTATTCAAACCGAGGTCAGCACGAATTTGAGTACCGCCAAAGTCTCGTAGACGCTTTGAAATTTCACTTTGTGGATCGTTTAAATCACCAAATACAATCGCTTGGTGGCCATCTTTCTCACATGCCTGAGCGCATGCAGTGGTATCTTCACCTGCATCAACTTTATGCACACACATATTACAGCTATCGACACAGCCTTTACCACGAGGAGTACTGGGTAATTGATTTTCTAACACCTCATGCACAAATGAACGTGCCTTATACGGACATGCCATCATGCAATAGCGACAGCCAATACAGGTATGCATATTAACTAGAACGATCCCGTCTTCTCGTTTAAACGATGCACCTGTAGGACACACATCGACACATGGAGGATGCTCGCAGTGTTGGCACATAACAGGGAATGACTTGGTATTTTGTGTTGATGGATCTTTAACTGTTAATTTTCTAATCCATTGAGAATCTGTGCTAGAGCCTTCTTCTGGCCACAATCCATGCTCGTCATTACACGCAGTCACGCATGCATTACAATCTTCTGTACATTGATTGACATTAACTAGCATTCCCCAGCGAACTTTATCAGTTACTGCTTGTTCTGCAGGTTTAGCAGACGCTGTTTCATAAAGTATGACACCAGGTGCCACAGCCAAACCCGAAGCGCCGACTAAGCCTCCAATAAACGAACGCTTACTCTGATCGGTGGGATGCTGCGCTGTTTTCTGCTCAGACTTGCGTAATAGTTTGTATGCTTTACTGACGACGTTATTCATTTTGACTAAGCTGACTTTATTGGGTCGATAATAAACTAGATTTCAAAATTAACTCATTCGCACTCATCTTCATACCTTTGTGTGGATTTACTCCGTTTATAGCATGCTGTTTAATCGCTTCTCGCACTGCAGATTCTGGGCGGTCTGCATGACATTGGAAACAGTCAATAGTTACAGCAGCGTAAGTATGACAGCTTGCACAAAAGTGTTCTTCGCTATTGGAATAACGTGCATATTCGCCTTCTGCATTAGGTGTAACATGACAATCAATGCAATTCTTAAGACTATGCTTAGTAGTCCGAATACCTCGAATTACCGTATCATCTCGCTGATGTAATACAGTTTCAAAATGATTTGTACGCATCCATGTAGGGTCTTCTACACATTGGTCACCCTTTGGTGGAGGCACTTTGCTTCCATCCGCAAATGAAGTTGCACTGATTAATACTAAAAATAGCGCGACCAGAATAAAAGAGGGTACCCCTCTTTTTATTGACTTCATATTATGCATAGTTACAAATAAAAATTTAAAAGCTCTGATTTTCTAGTGATCGCCTAACGCCATATCTATATAACCTGTAGGGCACACATCAGCACAGATATGACAACCAATACACTTATCGTAGTTAGTATCTACGTAACGTCCAGTGGTTGTTTGATCTTTTTTAACACGGAATACCGCATCCTGTGGACAATAAATCACACAGTTATCACACTCAAAGCACATGCCACAACTCATGCAACGACCTGCTTCTTCGACTGCTTGTTCTTCACTTAAGCCAATCATACGCTCTTCAAAATGACCTAGAACCTGTTCGGAATCCGGTCCATGTGAATCACGTAATACGCGAGGCGTGAATTCAAAATGCCCTAAAAATAATCGGTCTGCTGAAATAATCTCTTGAGCTGAGCGATCTTCGTAATTATGTACTGAGAAACCCGCTTCATCAGTACCTCGGAATTCACCTGACTCATAATCTTCTGGTTCTAAACCAGACTCTTGTAATTTCTCTAATAAACTAAAATGGTGCACATCAACTTTAGGGCGTTTTGCAAACTCTTGTCCTTTGAGATAAAAATCTACACTATCTGCGCAAATTGATGCTTGGCCAATTGCAGTTGTAAGCAAGTGTGGGCGAATTATATCGCCACATACAAAGTGACCTTCTTTACCTGGCACTTGATAATGCTTATCTGCCTCAATCAAACCACGACCGTTATCAAAATCTTCTAAACCTTCCAAGTCTCCACCTTGACCAATTGCAGACACAATCAAATCACACTCAATATCATATTCAGTGCCTTCAACGGGTGTAGGTCGCCCATCTTCCATCTTACATTTCGCCATTCTTAAAGCAGTTGCACGACCTTCATCATTCAAAATAACTTCTACTGGCATAACACCATTATCAATACGTACACCCTCATGAAGCGCATCATGAACTTCATGCTCGGCTGCAGTCATTCCTTCACGTTCGAATAATGAAGTTAACGTAACTTCAGCACCTTCTCGTGCAGCCGCATATGCTGCATCATGTGCAACATAGCCACCAATCACATGCTCTGGTGCCTCTTTCTTATCTAGTTTAGAAATTTTCCCAAGACGGCGTGCAACAGACACAACGTCAATTGATGTATCACCACCACCAACACATACAACGCGGTCTGCAGTAACTTTTAATATACCCTTGTTAAATGCCTCTAAGAATTTAACGCCCGCAACGCAGTTTGGTGCATCACCGTTTGGCACTGGAAGACTTCGACCTGTTTGACATCCTAGTGCCCAAACAACAGCATCATAGTCATTTTCTAAATCTGCTAAAGGTATATCACGTCCAACACGGGTATTTAAACGAACCTCAATATCACCTAGATCTAAAATTCTTTGGATTTCTGCATCCAAGAAATCACGTGGTGTGCGGTAACCAGGAATGCCGTACTTAAACATTCCTCCTAACTCATCATGATCGTCAAAAATGATGCTGGCATGGCCTTTTCGACGTAATTGGTAAGCTGCTGCTAATCCAGCAGGACCACCACCAATAATGGCAACTTTTTTGCCGCTTAATTTAGCTGGTGCTTCAAACTTAAAGTCTTCTTTTGTCGCAGTGTCACCAATGTATTGTTCCACAGAGTTTATGCCTACAAAATCTTCCACATGGTTTCGGTTACAACCATCTTGGCAGGGTGCTGGACATACGCGGCCCATCATGGATGGGAATGGATTTGCATCTGTTGAGCGACGGAATGCATATTCCTGCATTGTCACACCTTCTGGTGGAGCCTCTATGCCTCGAACAATGTCTAACCACCCGCGAATATCTTCACCTGAAGGACAGCTGCCTTGGCAAGGTGGAGTACGGTGAACATAAGTAGGGCATTTATGAGACGCATCGCCTTCAAAAATTTGATCCCCAAAATTTCCCCATTGGTGATCACCATCATCATACTTCCGAAATGTTAATTTATAAGACATCTCATCCTTTGATGTAGCCATAACTTTGCTCCTAGTTAGCTAATATCGTTTAACTTGTTTAAGCCGCTTCTTCAGCGTCTTTTGAATCTTCATCATCACTATCACCATCTGTTTGACCGGTTAAAACAATGGCGTTACTGACGAGTTGATGGACACTAACAATCTGGTCCATCTGGAAATCGTAATATGGAAATACTTTAGAGAACTGGCTTTTACATATCGCACAAATTGCTGCCATATGGGTCACACCGTTCTGCTCTGTGACTTGTTTAAGTGCTTGCATTCGAGGCATAGCACCCTTCACTCGCAATTCAATTAAATCATCTGTTAACAATCCGCCTCCACCACCGCAGCAGTAAGTGCCTTCTTTAATGGCATGCTCAGGCATATCATAAAAATGATTACAACTTGCTTTGATAATGTCGCGAGGAATGGTGAATTGACCTCCTGCTGTGTCGCCCATGCGTGATGCTCGCGCGACATTACATGAATCGTGATACGTTAAAACCATGTGGTCGTTTCTAGATTTATCTAAATTGAGTTTCCCATCTTGAATCAGACCATGAGTTACCTCACAAATATGCTGTGGTACAGGATAGTTTGAATCTAAGAAATCAAATGGTCCTGCTAGTGTATTTAAAAAACTATACGCAACACGCCATGCGTGTCCACATTCTCCAAACACAATACGCTTTACACCTAAATCAAGTGCTGCCTGACGAATACGTAAAGCCAGTTTCTGCATATTCTCGTAACTTCCAATGAACATACCAAAATTAGCAGCTTCACTTGCATAGGAACTCATCGTCCAAGAAATTCCCGCCTCATGAAACACTTTTGCGTAACCAATCAAACCATCAATATGTGGCTCTGCAAAAAAATCAGCAGATGGAGTAATCAACAAAACATCAGCGCCCTTTACATCCAATGGCATTTTAACCTGCACGCCTGTTTCGTCTTCGATGTCTTCCTCTAGACCTTCTAAAGTATCAATCAACGCAGGTTCTGGTAACCCTAAGTTGTTACCTAAGGTTTGAGCCTTACCAATAATCTCATTGCAATATTTTTGTCCTTTACCGACGGCATCCATAACTTCACGTGCAGCCATAGAAATTTCTGCAGTATCAATTCCATATGGACAATACACAGAACAGCGACGACATTGTGAACACTGATGGAAATAGGTATACCAATCATCAAGTACTTCTTCAGTCAGATCTTCTGCGCCCACTAGCTTAGGCACTAATTTGCCTGCCAGAGTGTAATAGCGACGGTAAACTTTTCTGAATAAATCTTGGCGTGCTACTGGCATGTTCTTAGGATCAGTAGTACCCAAATAGTAATGACATTTATCAGTGCAAGCTCCACACTTAACACATGAATCAAGAAACACTTGTAGCGAACGGTATTTTTCTGTTAGCTCGCCCATTTTATCTATGGCAACTTGTTGCCAATTGTCAACTAACTCACCCGGATAACCTAACTGTGTTTGAAACTGTTCTTTAGCTACATAAGGAGCGCTGTGCGCCATCGCATCTTTTTGCAACTTTGGAATAATGGGATATTCCTTTAACTCTGGGACATCAAATTTAGCGGCGGCCATTCTTCTACTCTTTTAATTTCTTATTTGGAAGATTCCAACTTGATTGCCCATGCAGAGATATGTCTCTTTTCACGTGGATTATCAACCTGATTTCGTGTAGGGCTAAAGAATACGCCCGGCGCATGTAACAGTTTAGAAATTGGGAATATTGCCATCAATAAAATCACTAATGATAGATGAATAACTAAAATTGTATCAGTAGGCATGGTTCTTATATCGAACACCATCAAACCTAACATGTATGATTTCAATGTAACAATGTCTGTATGAGTCACAAATGTCATTAACGCACCTGTTGCACCAATACCAATAATAAGCAATAACATTAAATAATCTGAAGGTGCCGAAATATAACGAACGCGATCTACTACAATACGTCTAAGCAATAACCCACCTAATCCTACAAGCATGGCAATCGATGCATACTTACCAAATGGTTGCAGCAATGAAACCCACCACCATACTGGATCGGTGAAGTAACGCAGGTGGCGTAATAAAACCAATAGCATGCCGAAGTGAAATAACCATCCAAACAACCAAATCCATTTGTTGGATTTAAATAGGCTTTCAAAAATAGTAATTTCTTTTATCATGCGAAACGCAACACCCGGTGTCGACGTTGGAGCAGGTGTAGTAGGAATTTTAAGTGGCGCGGGGGTTTTAATATATTTGCGGATACGATACGCAAGACCAAACACTAAGATAGCTGTTGCAGCATAAAATAATATAGCAAATAAAATAGACATTTTATAAAAATACTAAAGCGTATTTGAAACAAAACCGAGTAAACAAATGCTTACTCGGTTTCAACAAACTAACCTATACGCAGCCAGTTGGCTTAGGAAGACCCGCATATTTACATGCTTGCTTTGCAGGACCATAAGGAAATAATTCATATAAATATTTACTATTACCTTTATCTTTACCTAATTTCTTACCAATTGCTTTGGTTAGTACACGTACTGCTGGAGCAATTTGATACTCTTCATAGTACTCACGAAGAAAGTTGATTACTTCCCAGTGATTTTCATCAAGAGGTGCGCCATCAGCATCAGCCATAGCTGTTGCAAGCTCAGGTCTCCATTGATTCAAATCCGCTAAGTAACCCTCTTCATCAGTCTCATAACTTTGACCATCGACTTCTATTGCCATGTGATATCTCCTATCGTTTTATTGCTAATCGCAAATCTAGATTCTTAGTTGTAATAACAAGAACCAATAATTTATAAATTACAGCCAAGCTTGCACTGATTCGTGCTCTGCTGCTAAATCGACAAAACCGCTGTAATCCACTACTTTGACACCATCCACAATGTTGCTTTCACTTAATCCACGTGCTTTCAAGTCTGGACCAAGCACATAAAAAGAAACATTTGTCATTGCATCTGCAACGTTTTTTGAATACTTAGTACCCTGCATTGCACCAACGACACCGTCTTCAGTCAGCAGTACAGAACTACCCGACTTAGCTAAACGCAAGCAAGACTCAAGTGAATTTCTTTCGAATGGGCTTTTATTAACTGTATGTAGCATTGCCATATACGTGATCCTCTAAAAACTAAATACGACATCTTGCTGATCAATCACTTCAGCAAGTTCTTCGCGTGAAACAAGATGAATGGAATCTTTCTCTGCCCAATCATCATCTTCATCTTCGTACTTTAAATCTTGTAAATCTTCTAATGATAATCCACGCTCATCTAAAGATTCTTTTTCGATGTAAATCTTTTTAATGTCGTAATCACCTAATGCAGAGTAAGTAGGAGAAAAGTTTTTCATCCCAATATCATCTGTATTTTGACCCTTCATAAGCTGGTAAACACCGTCATCTGCAAATACAAGACTAACGTCTTGATCAAATGCTGCAGCAATTAATACAACCTCTAAAGATTCTAATGCGTAGATTGTTCCGTAAGGGGCCTTACGGTTCATATACATGAATTTTTTTATGACTTGATCACCGTCTTCCATAATAAATCTCCCTTAACTAGTCGCCAAACACGACCATACGGTCTGCTTGAATTCCAGCTTCGATTAACTGGCCAAGTCCAGAAATACGAAACCCTTCTGCTACGTTATTTGAAGTTTTACCATTACGCTTAGCTTCGTCTTCATCTAACATGCCGCGACGTTGCGCTGCTGCGACACACAGCACTAAATCAACGCTGTGATCTTTCGCTAGCTCGGACCATCTATTCGGTATATGGCGATCATCTTGCGGAGGAACTGCAAGTGAAGTACCGTTATTCACGCCGTCATGATAGAAGAAAACACGAAATACTTCGTGGCCTTTTTCAATCGCTGCTTTAGCAAATTCAAACGCCGAGTCAGAGGCCTGATGTGTGTAAGGGCCTTCATTAACTAATATTCCAAATTTCACCAATAAACTCCCTTACCTTAGAAACGAATATGGGTTGAAGAGTTAAGGCTTCGACGTGCACCTCTCCAGTTATCAATATGGAACTTGGTAAATGGAAGTCCTGTTAACTCAAAGAATCGAGGCCAACCTACGCGCTCAACCCAATCGTTAATTCTTTCCCAATCACGTGCATCTTCTTTATAAGCACGAAGAATACGTTTAACTATCGCTGTTGCTTCAGGCCATCGAGGCGGGTTGTTGGGGATACCAGCAGCAACAAGTTTTTGGAATGTAGGCTTTCCACGAGCATTTGAGTGATTACCACCGACCCAAACTGCTAATTTTGAATGTTCTGCATCATTAATTTGCATTGGAGGGCATGGTGGGAAGCAAGCACCACAACAGATGCACTTCTTCTCATCTACTTCTAAAGAAGGCTTACCATTTACCAATGCTGGTCTAATCGCTGCTACTGGGCAACGCGCAACCACTGAAGGTCGCTCACATACGTTTGATACTAAGTCGTGATTAATCTTCGGCGGCTTAGTGTGCTGAACGTTAATTGCAATATCACCTTGGCCACCACAGTTAATTTGGCAGCAAGATGTTGTGATATGTACGCGGTTAGGCATGTTGTTTTCTTTGAACTCATCAATAAGCTCATCCATCATTGCCTTAACAACACCTGATGCGTCAGTGCCTGGAATATCACAATGCAACCAACCTTGAGTATGAGAAATCATTGCAACTGAGTTCTTAGTACCACCAACAACAAAACCTTCTGCTTCTAAAGCATCAATCATTGGTTGTACTTTTGCTTCGTCTGCCACCATGTATTCAATGTTTGAACGAATAGTGAAACGTACATATCCATCTGCAAACTTATCACCGATATCACATAGCGTGCGCAGTGTGAATACATCAAGGATACGTTGTGTACCTGCACGTACAGTCCAAATTTGATCGCCATTTTTTGCTACGTGTAATAAAACACCCGGTCGCGGATGCTCATGATAATCCCAATCGCCGTAATTCTTGCGCATAACTGGATGCATATATTGGAAGCCGTCTGGACATCCTGATTCAATAGGTGGTCGATGATCTTGTGCCATTGTTTTTTATCTCCGAACTAAAAGCCTGCATTGGTGCGCAGGCTTTAGTGACTTAAAATAATAGAAATTAAAATTCTTTTTTTCGATGTGCAAAATTAGCTTGCTGCTTTCTCTTCTGCTTTTCGGTTAAACCACTTCTCAGCTTCTTCATCCCAGCCATCCATACGGACATATGAACTTTGGCGAGGATCGTTGACCATGTTTGGATCAACTTCGATACCAACGCCTTCTAAGAAGTTTACCAGACCAATACGCTCTACCATCTCACCACAGCGCTCGTGCTCTAGACCATTCTCTGCCCAGAAGTCGATAGTCTCTTCAGCCATTTCAGTTAGCTTTTCATAATCTTCTTCAGTCTCAAGCTTCATGAATGGAACAACGACAGTTCCCATTAAATCACCAATCTTAAGTGTACGCTTTCCACCAATAAGAATAGTTGCACCTTGGTCGTCACCTGGCGAGAGTGCTTTCACCATGACGTTCATGCAATGCATACAACGAACACAGTTACGATTATCAACATCCATAGTATCGTCATCTTTTAATGACAACGCTTTAGTGGGGCAACGTGTAATAACATTATCAATTACATATTCACGGCCTTTGCGTGCCACGAATTTTTTAACTTCTTCTTGGTCTACTTTCATGTCATCGCGCCAAGTACCAATAATCGCAAAGTCAGAACGCTCAATAGAGTTCATGCAGTCATTACCACATCCAGATACTTTGAACTTGAACTTATATGGAAGTGCTGGACGGTGAACATCATCAGTGAAGTTATTAAGAAGAGTACGATGAATTTTCATTTCATCTAAACCAGACATCTCGCAACGTGCAGCACCTACACAAGACATACCTGTTCGAACACATGGGCCTGCGCCACCCAAGTCCCAACCGTATTCATTAATCTCATCAAAGAAGTGTTGTGTATTTTCGGTTGAAGTACCGATAAACATAATATTGCCTGTTTGGCCGTGGAATGTGACTAGACCTGACCCCCATTTTTCCCAGCTATCACCTAGCTGACGAAGCATGTCAGTAGTGTAGTAGTTACCTGCAGGTGGCTGGACACGTAATGTGTGAAATTCTTTTGACTCTGGGAATGAGCTACCTACTTCTGAAAATCTTGGAATAATGCCTGATCCGTATCCGAATACACTGACTGTTCCACCTTTCCAGTAACCCTTACGAGTTTCGTATGAGTGCTCTAACTGACCTAATAAGTCATTTGCCATGCCATTGATTCTAGTGTCGTCATGCTTATCACGAAGACGCTTGATTCCAGATATGAAACTAGGCCATGGTCCATTTTCTAACTCATCAAGCATTGGGGTATCATGATGCTGGTCAGCCATTTTTATTTCTCCTATTCACCAGTTAATTTATAACTTGGGGGTTATTTTATTCCACGCGCAGAACAGCCTAATCCACCGGCTGTGTATGGGATAGGAGTCTAGAGTTGACGGGTAAAGATCAAAATCCTACCTATGGGGTGCGGGGGGTTACCTAACTTATCTCAACAGGGATATAGCGACATAAAATTTTATAATAACCCCTTACTAACAGGCTGACTTAAACTATATTTTATACATATATAACAGTTAGTTACAGAGACATTCCAGTTACAACTTTGGTTAATCAAACTACCTTGAATTAATGTTAGAGTTTGGTCGTCGTAATATATAAATAAGCAAAACGTTAACCAGCTCGCAAACTATTCAAACTTAATTAGCTCTTCACTTATGCTCGACTTCGAAACAGACTATTCAAAATGGCGGGAATCTAAGTTGGCTCATCGCACTATCCAGACTCAATTGCAGCCTGTAGCTATTCAAAACCCAGCATCCTTATCGCAACAAGAGCTTGAAAGTCTGAGTAAACAATGCCAGCACGACAATTTTGCTATATACAGCCTCCAGCAACCATCACTCGCAAATAAAGCATCGATCAGAAAAATGGCTGACCAAATAGGTATGAGTGCACTCGACCAAAACCTATGTGCTGATAATGACAGTATTTCTTCCATAAAAGTCATGGACTTAGGTCGCGCACGTGGCTATATCCCCTACACAGCCAATGCACTTAATTGGCATACTGATGGCTACTACAACGCTATACATGAACATATTCGCTCATTTCTTCTTCATTGCATTCAAAATGCGCCTTCAGGAGGAGAAAATATGCTTATTAATCATGAGCTTATTTACATTCAACTGCATGATAAAAATCCTGACCTGGTGGCAGCTTTAATGCAACCTGACGCGCTGAGAATTCCTGCTAATATCGAAAATGGCCAACAAGTACGTCCTGCTCAAATTGGACCTGTTTTCTATCGAGATAGCTCAAGCAATACATTACAAATGCGTTATACCTCCAGATCCCGCAGTATTGATTGGAAGCAAGATAGCAGGGTTCAGCAGGCAGTCAGTATGATAGAAGAGTTACTCACGGATAGTGTTTTCGTCATTCATTACATACTACAACCTGGGGAAGGATTGATCTGTAACAATATACTTCATGGACGTAGCGCCTTTACAAATGGGAATATTCCTCAGAAACAACGAGTCATGTATCGTGCTCGTTCCTTTAATAGATTATTTAATGGTCAATAAATAATGCTCTCATTAAGTGAAATTCTTATGCAGGATCACGGCATGCAAAGCTTTGATGAATTAAAAGCTGAACTAGAAAAACGTGCTCGACAAGGCGAAATATTTTTCCAAATGGATGTAAGACCGCCTTTTAAAGATACTCCAGAAGAATGGGAGGATATTCTTGAATCTGTATTTACCTCTGCGCGGCCAAGCTAAATCATGTTTTGGAACGATGACACCAACAGTGAAGCTATTTATGAAGTGCCTGATGATATTGTTGACGTCAACTTCAAAATCAAATGTGCACATTTACCACTAGATCATGCACACCAACTGTCTACAGCAATAATTAAGGAATTACCGTGGATAGAAAACAATGAATACACCGGTATACACCTTATTCATGGCGCCGAATCTGGTAACGGTTGGATTCGCCCAACTGACCCTGACGAACTCATTTATCCATCGCGACGTACACTCTTTACTATCCGCACACCAAAAGAACAAATAGAAGATGTGCAAACACTCAATGGCAAGACTATTAATGTTTGCAATGCATCAATCGAATTCTCCAAACCAACTATTAGAAAACTATCTAAATTAACCACTATTTTCGCGCGCTATGTATTGGCAGAACACATAGAAGATGAGAGCAACTTTTTAAATGAAATGGTCAAATTACTCGCCGAAAAAAATATTAGACCAAAAAAAATGATGAGTGGTCGAGCGACAAGCATGCGCTTTCCAGATAGAACTCTCGGCACTCGCAGCCTGATGATTGACGGCATTGATGTTACAGAGTCAGTACTGCTCCAACAACAAGGGCTTGGAGTAGGCAGAAAATTCGGCTGCGGGCTATTTTTACCTCATAAGGGTATTGACGCGGTCAATGAGACACAGGAAAAATAACGCCCTGAAAATTATTGAACACATATATAAAGTTAAGTTGTTAGGAGAATAAATTATGTCAATTGAAGTTGATGGAAAGTCTATTGAAACCACACCAAGCGGATTCCTAACCAATATTGAAGACTGGTCAGAAGCACTTGCTGAAGTCATCGCCAAGGAAGAAGGCGTCGAATTGACTGACAGACATTGGGACGTGGTCAACTACTTGCGTGATGAATTTATTAATAATGCAGGCAATCAACCAAATACACGCAACATGGTTAAAGCAATGACCAAACTATGGGGTGATAAAAGCATTAATGCAAAAACACTCTATGATCTGTTCCCTGGCGACCCCAGCAAGCAAGGCGGCAGAATCGGTGGACTACCAGAAAGCCGACGTAAAGGCGGCTACTAGTTCACATACTCTCTATCGGGATACATAACATCCCGACAATATGAATTAATATTTATTTACAGAATTTGAATTAAATTACTTTCGGAGGGCCCATGAGCTCTAAGCAAGACAAAATTAAAAAAATGTTAGAAATGCAAAAGAAATTTATCGAGCTAGATCGTGCTCGTGGCGTTTCTGCTGAAGAATACTTCACACCCGAAGATGGTGCTGAATTAAGTGGCTACCGCGAAGAGTATTCTAAACTGGCCATGGATGTTGTTGATGATGCACACGGTGAAAAAGGTTCGCACGCTTAATTCACTCTAAGACATTTGTTTAAAAAGCCGCGCCAGTCGCGGCTTTTTTATGCACTAAGCTTTCACGCTTTATTCTTAAAGTTAAGCTCTAATGAGAACTAATAACTCATTGTAAATTAATATCTTTAATTTATTTCAACAATACACTCAAATACAACTATGTATTCTCATTAAAAATTTACCAACTAGTTCTCAATTGAACAGTACAAAATTGTGAACTATCACACGAAAAACTTACATAAATTTAAGCTTAATGTAACCTAACTTATATAGAATTTTTACTGCGTGAAAATTCTAAAATTGTGAGGAAAGATAAATGTCTAAAGAAGATCAACGCCCTGTAGATAGCTTAGAAGAAGAATATAGTGATTCATCAGAATCTATTACATCAGCAAAAAAAACTGATGAAGAGCCTGGACTAAATTCAGATAGTGATAAATTAAACTTAGAAGATATTAGAACTGCAGGTTTTTAAACCATATTAGAAACCCATTAAGGGAACAAAATCACACTAGCACAAGCTAGCTGCTATTGGTTTATTCCTGCAAATACAACCGGACTTAAAAACTCACGCAAGAATAATAATATAGCGCACGCTACTTCTTTGGTATGAGTTGATGAATGAAATTCAAAAAGGCAGTTTCAGTCACATCTATTACTCGCACATCTAACCCAGCCAGTCTTCGATCAGGCCTCTTTCTACGTTCTAACACATCCGCTTCGGCTGTCGAATTTAAATTTCGCCGCTCTTGCTCCGTAAGCCTGCTATTTTTAGTTAAATCCTTCATGTTGCATCGCTGTTAGTACTTTATGACAATATATTAGCTCTACAACGCCATTACTTTTGCGAGTAAGCTCACAATATATTCCTATCAACTAATACTTAACGATAGAATGTACAGGTGCGACAGGTAGTATATCTCTCCCTGCCAAAGCAGTTAGCTCAACAATAAAAGCAAATCCTAATAGCTCACAGTCAAATTGATCAAGTAGCTTAGCCGTCGCTGCTGCCGTACCTCCCGTAGCAATGACATCATCAACAACTAACACTTTGCTGCCGGGTTTAATGGCATCTCTATGAATTTCAAGACTATCAGCACCATATTCTAGTTCATAATCAACCGAATGTACTTTTGCGGGCAACTTCCCTGATTTACGAACTGGAACAAAACCAGCACCCAAATGATATGCAAGCGGCGCACCCAATATGAATCCACGAGACTCAATTGCAATAATATAATCCACTTGATGCTCCGAGAAATTATTCGCAAAATGATCTATGACATAACTTAGCCCTTGATGATCTTGCAATAAAGTTGTGATATCACGAAACATGATTCCTGGTTTTGGAAAATCTGGAATATCTCGAATTAAAGACTTTAAATCCATAATATAAATTTTTTAGAGTTCACTCCACTTACGCACAAGGTTCACATAAACCAAATCAACTTGCTTGGTATGCTCTTCACCAGACTGCTTACGTAATAATTTTTCACGCGCACAAGCAAGTTGATACAACAATGCTCTTTGCTCAGCGTCTTTAATCAAACTTTGCACCCATGTCACAGCAACCATTCGTTTACCCGATATCACTTGCGCTACTTTGTGACGCGTGGTTGCTGGGTACATCACAGCATCGCCCGCAGGGTATTTAATTTGTTGCTGGCCATAATCTGTTTGTATCAATAACTCACCACCTTGATAATGATCAGGCTGATTTAAAAATATAGTCAATGCTAGATCAGAACGATATTTTGGATTATTACCTGAGCCCATGACCGGATCATCAATATGTTCTCCATAATGCATACCTTGCTGGTAACAGGCATAAAATGGGCTTGCCACCTTTAACGGCAAAGCCGCTCGTTGATAAGTTTTATGCCTTACCAAATTCCCCATCACAATATTATTTAAGGCTTCGACTATAGGATCATCGCAAGCTATCTCTTGATTATGCTTTACTTGACTAGCCACCGAACCAGCGCTTAGCTTCCCATCAACATAATTAGCATTGGTCATCAGTTCTTGTACTTTTAACAACTCTTTTGAGCCTAGTACATTTTTCAAATGAATCAGCACGATTAATCTCTTGTTCGTTATAATGAGGTTTTAGCTAAGGATTGCACACCATGATACTCAAAGTTGTTGTTGATGAGAAAACAATTCCCATTGAAGTACCAGATTATATGCTAATAGAAGCCGATGAGTTTTTTAATAAAATGGACCTTGACATGGATTCCGGCTGGCAAATGAGCCGCGAGTGGGTTGATAGCCCAAACAATGTGCAGCGGTGTCAAATTGCAGCTGACAAGATCCTAACATCAATCCACAGCGAAAACGAAAAAATGGCCACATTAATGGCTGCATATATTTTAAAAAAACTGCCAAATGTTTCTTCAGTAGATATCGACACTGAAGGAGATATGACACAAACTTATTTTACTGAAAGCTAATTAGTGTCCTGCGTACATTGCATCTATTTCTTTCTTAAATAGCTGCTTTACTTTTTCACGTTTAATTTTCAAAGTAGGCGTTAACAAACCATTTTCTACTTCCCAAGGTTCAAACGTAGCAGTAATTTGATAAATTTGCGCATAACCAGGGAATTCGTCCATATAAGCACTAATTTTTTTCAGTAATTGCGATTTAACTTCTTCGCTATTTAAATTATTTGTATTAATGCGCTGCAATTTACACTGCTCAGAATTTAGCACCACTATTGTAGATAAAAATGGCTTACGCTCACCAATCACAATCGCTTGATCAAATAAAGCATCCGAACATACTGCATGCTCAACATCAGCGGGTGGAATCTTCTCGCCATTAGATAGCACAATAATATCTTTCACTCGACCCGTAATATAAATAATGCCATCTTCAATTCGCGCAATATCACCCGTGTGTAACCAACCATCTTCAGTTAGCACTTCTTTGGTTGCTTCTTCATTATCCCAGTAACCCTGCATCACCGAATCACCACGTACCATCAATTCCCCCACACCAGATAATTTAACTTCAACATTATCAAAGGCAATGCCAACACTTCCAACAATATTCTTATCAACTCTATTTGCAGAAATGACCGGCGAGCTTTCGGTCATTCCATAACCTTGTACAACATTCACACCCATTCCAATAAAAAAAGCGTTCAACTCTTTTGCAAATGCCGCACCGCCTGCTACCGCAAACTTAAGTCTTCCGCCTAATTTTTCGCGAATTTTTTTTGCTACTATCTCATCCAGCAAAGGGTGTAGCAGAAATGATATTGACCAACCACCCGTTCCTTGCTGATAACAGAATTTCTTATATCCTATTTCATGGGCGTGACTGAAAAGTCTTTGAGCAATAGCAGACTTAGATTGCACTTGCGCAATAATCTTTGCGTAAACACGCTCATAAATACGTGGCACCGAAATTAAAATAGTTGGCTTAATTATTTGCAAATCTTCTGCCAACTGATCAATTGAACGTGTGTAAGTAATTTCTGCGCCATGCAGCATGGGGGCATAATATCCTGTAGTTCTCTCAAATGTATGCGATAACGGCAAGAAAGATAATAATTGATCCTCTTCTCCAACCGGCATTGCACGTCCAGAATCAGCCGCATTTACTAGCAAATTTCGATGACTAAGAATGACGCCTTTTGGTCGTCCTGTAGTCCCAGATGTAAATACAATCGTTGCAGGATCATTGCATGAGCAACTATCACTGATAAATATCGAGTCATCGAATTTTTTAAGCTGATTCTTTAAAATAGGCAAACCATCACTGGCACCAATATCGTCAATCAATACAATACTATTCAACGATTCAATTTCATCAATAAAATCTTTAGCCAACTCGCACTGTTCTTGTGAAGATATCATCAATAATCGACAATCGGTTTTTTCTAATATGTAATGAACATTATCTTCACGGTCATTTGGATATAGCGGGACAGTAATAATTCCCATACCAGCCGCCGCTTGATCAATAGCAACCCACATCACGCTATTTGGCAGCATTAACCCAATTCTATCCCCCGCAGCAATGCCTAATTCACTCAGCCACTGTTGAACAGATGCTGCTAAAGTTCTGGTTTCATCCCAGGTATAAGATTGCCACTTTTTAGTTTGATGATTAAATTCAGTATAAGCAGCCTTATCAGGCGTTAATTTAACGCGCTCATTAAACGCTTGCCCAATAGTGAATGCGTCGTCGGTATAGCTCGTACGTCGCGTCATGGTATTGATTATAATTGGCTCCAGCCCGCTGATGATTTAAAACGCTCTCCGCACTTTGACTGTAACTCACTTAGACGATCACGCAATCGAATTGATCCAGCACTTCTTGCATATTGTATTGGCCCACCACGAAATGGTGCAAAGCCTGTACCAAATATCACACCAGCATCAAGCAAATCAGCATCAGCAACTAATTCTTCTTCTAAACATTTCACAGTTTCGTTAACCAAACTTAAAATAAGCCGATCCTGTACCTGCTTATCGACTGGAATATTAGATTTATTTTGTTTAGAAACTTTGCCATTTTTCCATAGATAAAAACCTTGGCCTGACTTTCTGCCCAATTCACCTTGGTCTAACTTTTGTTGCAATCGATCAGACGTTGGCAGATTAAATGCGTCAGCCAATACTTTACCTACATGACTACATATATCTAGACCAACCACATCCGCCAATTCTATTGGCCCCATAGGCATACCAAAATCGACAGCCGCGTAATCAATAATCTCAGGTGCAACGCCTTCGTCAACTAAAATTATAGCTTCCATAATGTAAGGCATGAGAATTCGGTTAACTAAGAAACCTGGCGACGATTTAACAGGTAATGGCAGTCTGCTAATTTTTTTAACAAATCTTGCTGAATTATCCAGCACTTGTTGATTAGTATTATCTGCATGAATAATTTCCACCAATTGCATTTTGGCAACAGGATTAAAAAAGTGCAGCCCAACCAGTCGGCTTGGGTCCGCTAATTTTTCTGATAGCACCTCTAGAGGCAAACTAGAGGTATTGGTTGCTAGAATTGTATCCTCTCGTATCTGCGGTTCAATTTGCGCGTACAACGCTTGCTTAGCTTCCAAGTTTTCGTAAATGGCTTCAATTACGACATCAGCTTTACCGACACCAGCACCATGATGATCTGGCATTAACCGATCTTTAGCAGCGACACACAAATGTGAATCACGAATTTTTTTGTCGAAAAGTTTATGTGCACGCTTAATAGCAGGAGCAATATATTTAGGCTCGCGATCCTGCAAAGTCACTTGGAAGCCCTGCATTGCACACCATGCAGCAATATCCCCTCCCATTATTCCTGCTCCAACGACATGCACATGCTGCGGCTCAAATGATCCGCTTTTAGCAAGTGACTTCATACGTTCCTGCAACATAAATACACGAACGAGTTGTTGCGTTCCCGGTGAATTTGCAAATAAGTCAGTAACAGAACTCGCTTCTTCAATAAATTTCTGCTGTCGATTAGATGAAAAATTCTTCCAGCACTCTAAAAGTTTATACGGCGCCGGGTAATGCGTGGGAGAGATCCTCTTCTTAATTTGTTGACGCATAAAGAAGGCGCTTGCTTGCTTTGCAATAGGATAAGATGCAAGCGTACTTAACCATGAAGGCTGCCGTTTTTGTTTGCCACTTTTAACCAGTGCAATAGCAGTAACTCGCATCTGTCTTACTGGTACTGCAGCATCGACTATCCCCATTCTTTTTGCTTGTTTGGCAACAACAACGCGTCCGGCAAGCATTAATTGCATCGCAGGCAAGTCACCTATTAATTCTGGCAAACGAACTGCTCCACCGTAACCTGGATGAATGCCTAGCCTAACCTCAGGCAAACCTAATTTACATTTAGCAGAATTTTCTGCCACACGATAAGTACAAGCTAAGGCTAACTCCAATCCGCCACCCAAACAAAATCCATGAATTAATGCCAAGGTCGGGAATGGTAATTTTTCAATTAAATCAAACACGCTTTGACCGAAGCGTAATTTTTTAAATGCCGCTTCACTAGTTTTTAACGCAGTAAATTCAGTAATATCAGCACCTGCCAAAAAACCATTGGATTTTTTAGAACTGATTATCAAACCCGCCGCATTCATGGCAGGTAAGTTTTCTAGAATTTGTTTTAATTCATCTAGAACATGTTTAGTTAGAATATTTGTGCTTCCATCAGCATAATTTAAATACAACCAAGCGATTTGATTATCGTCTTGTTCAATTTGCCAGTGTTTGTATTGCTTCTTACTCATTGCACTGTCTCAACTAACATTGCTCCACCTTGCCCACCGCCAATACATAATGTAGCAATACCTTTATGTGCATTGTTCTGTTTCAAAATGTGTATCATATGCAGAACTATTCTCGCGCCCGTCATACCGACCGGGTGACCACTTGCCACAGCTCCACCATGAACATTTAATTTCTCCTGGTCTATTAGTCCCCATGCTTTCCTGGAGTTAAACTGTTGTTTGCAATAATCGGCATCATTGAATGCAGCGAGGCATGCTAACACCTGCCCAGCAAAAGCTTCATTCAGCTCCCAAAAATCGATGTCATCTAAGGCAAGCTTATTCTTCTTAAGAAGCAAATTAGTTGCATGAACCGGCCCTAAGCCCATTTCTGAGGGGTCTAGCCCAGCCCAATGACAGCTAGTTAATTTCGCTATCGGACTAAGATCAAATTGTTTAAGTGCTTTTTCAGAAGCCAGCATTAGCCAGGCAGCACCATCACTAATTTGCGCGCTGTTGCCAGCTGTAATCTTGCCATTTGGCTTATCAAACACCGCTCTTAACTTTGCCAGTTTCTCCATACTTGAATCTGGACGCACACCATCATCGTACTCATGAAGTTTTCCATGCTTGTCGTACAGTGGTTCTATTTCTTGTTTGAATAAATTATCTTGCTGCGCTTTCGCTAGCCGCAAATGACTACGAATGGCATATTCATCCATTTCTTCTCGTGAAATATTAAACCGATAAGCAATTTTCTCAGCAGTTTGCCCCATGGACATATTCACTGTCGGGTCGGTTAGTCCACATAGCAAACCAATAATTGGCTTCAGTAAGCCGGGACGAAATTTGGCAATTACTTTTAACTTGGATTTAACAGATTTGGCTTTGGCTAAATCCGCTAGCCAGTGCACATACTGCTCTTTAAACAATAATGGCGCATGACTCATAGCTTCCACGCCACCTGCCAACACTAAGTTAGAGTTGCCCAAGCGAATTTGACCCATTGCACTGTCTAGTGCTTGCATGCCAGAAGCACAATTTCTTTGCACAGTCCAAGCAGGGATAGAATCTGGAAGATCTAAGCGCAAACCAACTAAACGCGCAATATTTGCTTCGTCTGCACGCGGCATGACACAACCCAATATGATTTCATCAATATTTTCTGCACTCTGTGAATGCTTGCTGAGTAGTGAACGCGCAACTGCTAGCGACATATCTGCTGCTGTAAATGGACCCGGTCTCCCACGAGCTTTTAAAATTGGACTACGCAATCCATCAACTACATAAACAGGTTTTCCGCTCATGAGTGATTTCTCCCTTCCCAATACTTGGCATCAAAATCGTCTACTGCAAATACCTTCAAGCGTGCTAACTGTGCATTACGAATAACATCAGCCTCAGAATCATTAATCACACCACATGACACGGCCAAATCTAAATCGAATTTTTTGATATTACCTAAGCGCTTAGCTCGTTTAACTAAAGTTTCTAACGGTGCTGCATTAATCACTTGCTGGAGAGCATCTTCCAACCACACTAATGATTCATCATTATCTTTTGGCACATAAATATCACCAGTTAACGAATCACGAACGTTTAAATCTTCTAACAACATCTCAGATATTTCATCATGTAATGTGTCTTTACGTGGAATCTGCGGCTTACCAAGTGGATAAATAATCACATGCAATACGTGCCTTAATATTTTGCCAGGCAAGTTATATAACAACTCCTGCATCGCCAAATGAAAACCACGACCGCATTCGCGCATCGCCCAATCAACATAAGGCACTTCCTCTACAGGCTCACCACGATCACGGAAGTATTTAAGCACCACCGAGGAAAGATATAAATAACTTAACATGTCACCCAGCCTAGCTGAGACATGTTCACGACGTTTTAAAGAACCACCAAATTTCGTAAGCGCAACATCGGCTACAAGCGCAAAGTTAGCTGACAATCGCGTTAAACGTTTGTAATGCGGCTCTACAGAAGTACTAAAAGGCGCTTTCACCCAATGCGCCTTAGAAAGACCTAAAAATATGCTGCGACCAATATTTTTAATCACATGTGCAACATGATTCCAAAACGCATCATCAAATTTATCTAAAGCAACATCTTCATCAGCCTCAGCTAAGGCTTCCATTTCTTTATACAGCCATGGATGACAACGTACAGCTCCTTGCCCAAAAATAATCATGCTGCGTGTAAGTATATTTGCACCTTCGACAGTAATCGCAATTGGCACTGCCTTATATATGCGCGCAATATGGTTACGCGGGCCAATGCATATTCCTGAACCCCCATGAATATCCATTGCATCATCAACTACTTGACGCATACGTTCCGTAAGATGGTATTTAATAATAGCCGATGCCACTGAAGGTTTTGAACCTTGGTCTAATGCAGCAGCGGTTACCGTTCTTGCAGCATCCATCATATAAGTGTTGCCACCAATTCTACCTAACACTTCTGAGACTCCTTCAAACTCACCAATAGGCATTTTGAATTGAGTACGAACTCGCGCATAAGCACCGGTGTTTCTACTGGCAAATTTTGCTGCAGCTGTTGCCAATGCTGGCAATGAGATTGCACGGCCATCTGCAAGTGATTCCATTAACATTTTCCAACCCTTACCGACTTGTGCTTGACCGCCAATAATCCAGTCCATAGGGATAAACACGTCTTCACCTTGTGTAGGGCCATTCATAAAGGGAACATTTAATGGCATATGACGATTACCAATTACCACGCCTTCAGTATCAGCTGGTATAAGCGCCAAGGTAATTCCAAGGTTTTCTTCTCCGCCTAATATATGGTCTGGGTCAAGCAATACGAATGCCAAACCCAGTAATGTCGCAACAGGAGCTAATGTGATGTAGCGCTTATCCCATGTAACTCGCATCCCTAATGTTTTTTCACCATTGAATTCTTGATAACAAACGATACCTCTATCAGGCATGCTGCCAGCATCAGAGCCTGCTTGCGGTCCGGTAAGTGCAAAACATGGAACCTCTTTACCATCAGCTAAACGAGGCAAATAATAATCCCGTTGTTCTTGAGTTCCATATTCTAATAATAATTTTCCTGGCCCTAACGAATTTGGCACCATCACAGTAACACCCGCTGCAATAGAACGACTCGCCACTTTCATCACTACACATGAGTGTGCATAAGCTGAATATTCTAGGCCTCCATATTCTTTAGGAATAATCATTCCAAAAAAATTATTGTCTTTTATGAACTGCCAAGCCTCTTGAGATAAATCAAAATCTTCATTAGTTATTTTCCAGTCATCAAGCAACTCGCATAGCTGTTCTACTGGACCATCTAAAAATTCTTGCTCTTGCTCAGTTAATTTTGCTTGAGGCGTATCGCGCAAAAAACGCCAGTCTGGATTTCCAGAAAATAATTCCGCCTCCCACCAAGTTGTTCCTGCTTCTAGTGCTTCTCTTTCTGTATCTGATATTGGTGGCAATACACTGCGAAACATTTCAAGTAAACGCGTGGACAAAAATTGTTTGCGCAATGTTGGGATAAACGCAATTACGGCTGCACAGACAAGCAACAACCAAAAAACAGCAACTATTAAAGAGGGTAGTGAGGAAAGAAAACTATACAAAAGCAGTGCACCGGCAATAGATGCCATCAAAGCAATACTCGTTAAATTCAGATAAATAAAGTAAGAAATAGAGCCTACAAGCAGTATTAACAACAGTAGCTCAATCAAAATTGCTTGCATTACTCAACCTGCCTTTTATTAATGATTAAAATGATTGGTGCATCATTTAATTTATTGATTCTTCTGATACATGCAACACATCGTGTGCATCTAAATACTTTTGTGCTTCTTCTGTAATCAGACCTGACTCATCCCACGGTAACTTACGATAAAAACCCAAGTCATCTTTACCCAACAACGGATACTTAATAATTTCAAAATAAGGCGAGTAATCAAAATCTCTAGGGGTAAACAAGCGCAAATTACGTTCCCTCAAAGTAAATTTCTTGTCTTCATCCTGGAATATTAATGGCAACACAGGAAAACGTACTGATGCAAATGCACTTGCTATCATAGAGGAGCACACTACTTTAGTGGCATCTTGCGCATTATGTTCAAACAAACTTGAATGCCATCTTCGCGGCATAAATGTCCACCAGGGAATTAAAAAACGTGCCAAATCTAACAATTGCCTAACATCATATTCCATTCCTAAAAATGAACTAGCGTGGGTAATAACCTTATTGACATCATCTGGAGAAATTCCTTTTGGCCTGCAAATGCGCGTATGAAATTCTTCATAGTATTTTAGTGGAGTTACAATAGTTCCTTGACCTAACTGACTTTCTATTACCAGGGGTTCATCCGGAGGTCCATCATAGTGTTTCATGATACGCGCTTTAGCAGCGGGATCTTGAATATCGTAAAGACGACCAACATATAGTGCCGTGTGGCTCCAAGAACTTTGGGTAATAACTTTTATTACATTACTAACGCGAAAACGTCCTTCGACCAATAGCACATCTGCTGGTCTAATTTCGAACACCATGCGAGTAAAATTTGTAGGAGATAATGCTTCTAAGTTTGAATCCGTTAATAGAACACCGACCGCTTTGTCCCAAGCCCATTGTTTTAATCGTTGTAGCATGGTTGGTAATTCCTCAGATTTACAATGGCTTTAACTGCATTATTTAAATTTCGCACTATTTTCAAAACAATATCAACATGATAGCAAGCACCTAATACCAGTACGACTTTAAATATAGACCAGTATGAATGAGAATGTATCTCTAATAAGTGAATTTAGATGTATTTATAAGTAAGTCTTTAAGCTTTTAGTAAGGTTTCCATCTTAAAGTGAGGGATCGAGATTTCAGCTTCTACCTCACCCACAACTTTAAAGCCTTGCTGTTTATAAAATTCTAGTACATTTGAACGTGCATTCAACCAACACTTAATCGCGTGGTTTTCGTTAGCATATTCCAATAAATTCTTAATAATGGCACTACCAATACCCAAACGCTGAAATTCTTTGCTTACCGCCATATAACGAATTCGCATGCTATTAATTTCCGCCGGCTGAATGCTCCCAATGCCAACTAGTTCATCTTGATTAATGATCACCATACAATGAAAAGATTTCTCATCAAGCGGATCCTGTTCACTGCCAAAAGGAAGATCCAATGGCCTGCGTAACTGCTCCCAACGGAATTGGTAGTAACGCTTAAAGTCGTCGTTAGACTTGGGAGAAGTCAGTGTAAATGCTAGTTTATTCAAATCAGGCAAACACTACCCAAGTGGTGGCAATATATTTGACCCCTCCCTCTAATGTGACTCCTCGATGTTCATGCGTCCAAAATGGAGGGAATAATAAAAGTTTGCCAGCTTCTGGAGTGATTTTGATATCTTGAAATAAAAATTCAGTCTCGCCGCCAGGACCTTCCACATCATTCAAATACCAAATTGCCACTAACTGACGGTGACTAAAGTCATGACTGCCACCGTCAATATGCCAATGATAAAACTCTCCAGAATCTGTACGCTGAAGGCCATAACCCATATCTTTAAATGACCCATTAAAAAAAGGGTACTGTGCACGGAACTCTCTGATGGCAATTCCTAAAGACTTAAATAAAGCACGGTCTATATCATGCCAATGTTGCTTACCACTCACAACTAGATCAGTTGAACGTTTAATACTGTTATCTTGATCTGCCATTTGACCAATGCATCCTTGATATTGATCTTGCGGGTTAGCTTCAAAGCGTTGAATCGCATCTTCACAAAACTCAGCTGCTAAAGCGTTTTTCTTTTCAAAAATAAAGCTATTCTGTTTTGCTTCTTGAATAGTGACCAACTTAGACTTCCTTGATTCACTCATTTTTATAATTGATTTGTTGTTATGTAATTTTCTATCTCAACTTCTAATGCATTATTATCATGCATAGCAAGTAATTGCTGACAGATTTTAGCCCAATGTGTTGCACTAGTGGACAACCAATTCTGCAGTCTTATCAAGTTACTATCTTCACACCATTGTTGATATGCAGATAAAAATGATGGACACAACTGTTTACGTATAGGATTCATATTAGCCGCATAAAAATGGATTGATGCCTCATTATTCTCGCTAATTAAAGTTGGCAAGGTAGATATTGAATCCGCATAAAAGTCTTTTACTGCACGTAAAATTAACTCTAGGCGCGCATGTGAAACACTTGCTAAAAGCTGTTTCCATTGCTCACCTAGTATTTGAGCAGTTTTAATTTCACCTTGTTCATGCAATATGATTGAATGCGACTCCACCTCAGTCATCTGATCTAGCGCTGCATCTAAATCATTTTTAAAATCGTAAAATGAAAATGCGCGACTAGCTGCATTGTCTATTTTATGCCATTGCCACTCTTGTAGTTTCTCCCATAGCATGCGCCTAATCGATTCCTTCCGTATGAAAATTTTATTCTCTAATGTCATTGCGGGCGGTGCACCTAAATCACGCGCACATTCTTCAGAAGATATTACCACCTGATAATCATCATATGATGTGGTTTGATCCAACCTTCCTAAAAAGAAATGCGGTACACAGCGCACACCTATACCACCGCTATACACCATGCCACGAGACTTCAATGACGAGTTAATTCCATCAGTATCAAAGGGATCAAACTTCTTGTCATCAATCTCAATTTGTTTGAATGGCTTCTTTTCTAGACCATTCCATAATAATTCTCGTTGTGTCACCCATTCGCCAACTTCTTCTTTAGATAACAAATCAGTACACGAGTAACCCATATCCCAACGACAATACTCTCGCATTTTCATCAAATAAACACACATAGTAAATTTACCAGCATGATTGGCATCTGTAATATTGCAGTTATGCTGAACGACCTCACAAAGTGACTCTGTAATCATTGATTACCTCTGTATAATAGCTATATAAATCAATAAACAAGATATTACCTCAGCGCTTAACAGAATTCACAATTGCATAACCGTAAAAAACTTATAGGGATAGTAAATGGCAAGACTTAAAGCCAAATGGAATCAAAAAAATCGAGAGCGAACTCCAGAGCAAATCGCCTCAGCTATCGCTTTCAACACCTGGTTACTGGCTGCTGAAGCTTGTCTAAATCATGAAAATGAAGGCTTTGAAACCAATACACAGTCTCAAAGACTAGATGTCATTAGTGAATATTTAGCGTTTAGTCTGCATCTAGTGGATCGTATGACCTTTGGCGAGCTAGAGGAAGACGAACGTGTACGCTTTATTAATGCACTGGGTGTTAGCTTAGCAACCTTAATTCAATCCAATCGAATTGATGCAAATGGCCCCGGCGAATATCGCAAGCAATTCGTTTCATTACTCAATGAAAGAATGGATGAATATTCTGATTGCAGTTATGACAAAAACACTGGGCCAGGGTTTAATTTAAAAAGAACATTAGGCAATCACGTCATGGCAGTGATGGGTGAAAAAGATAACAAATGGATTCCAGATTACGTAATTGATGTTGAAGCACCAAAAATCATTAAGGGCATTGACCGCGTCATGAACGGAATGGGCGAATCATTAGAAGATGCTAACTATGACATGCCCCCCATACCCCAAGGAGGCACTTGGGGTGAAGGGTAGGATATTATTCATTTTCTTACTCTTTACTGCTACTAATTATTGTATTGCCGATACCTCTACAAAAAAACAATTAGAAGATAATCACTGCGCTTATGGCTCACACAAAGAGTTATATGCATTCTTCACAGATAATTATTATGCGGTCATTGCACAAGGGAAACGCATACATCCTAGCGGCATGATTAAAGATTTTGCTGATGCCTTATTTTTACTTTCTCCAGACATGACTTATTTTCACATTGTCACTTTATCTGGTATCAAATATGATTATTTCAAAGCATGTATATTTAACTCTTCCAGAGAAATAGATTTTCATTTTGCCTCACCAATTCCAAACTTGCTTGAACGAAAAAACCGCGAACACTTTGTCTTTCTTGTCAAAAACATTCCTAAGGGCACTGCTTGTCCCACTGAAAATAATTCCTGCATGCCGTGGCCAAAGTGGTCTCCTCTATTACAACAAACACTCTTGCTTAGTGCTTACACCTATTCCAATGATACTCAAAATGCTACATATGATGAGGAAGTCGAGATCACACTAGACAATAAAACTATACGCCCATCACGCGGCAAACTTACCGAGCATGCACGCGTTAAATATGCACTGAGATTACGCAATGAATTAAAAGAATCCGGAAAGGACATTAAAGCAGTTAAGGATGCCTATATCCAGATACACGATGAAGTGGACCACAAGTTGCCGTTGTTATTTATTTCGGTCTCAGAAGATAGAAGCTGGAATATCATTCAAGTGAATCGAATGACTGGTCTCGCTGAAACAATTATTCAAGGTAGTGAATTAGAATTATATCCCATGAAAAATAGTGCCTATAAGAAATTACTTGGCAATTAAATCACTATTTTATGTACTTCTATTTAGATTCAGCAACATACGCACCCGAGCCTTCGCATCTTAATCTACCACAATGGATGCTTAATCATCACGGACTCACCATCATCAATATCTAGCGCATCAAATACATCTCTTTGATGAAATCCAAATGACTCCAGTAATTGTTCCAGCAACATTCTGGTCAGTGGTTCAGAGGTTTGCATCAATTCAGATTTTTGATGTTTATCTGTCTTGTGCTGACCAATAATATGAGCAGCATAATGCGAGCCTTGCTTGGTGATAGTTACAAATACATCCATATTGTCATTGGGCATGCTTAAGAAATCGTTCACGCTATATCCTTATAACACCAGAAATTAATCGACTCTATCCGGGTAAGGGAATGCAGCGTGTCCATATCGAAGCACCAAGGTGGATAAGGTTAGTATCAATATTGCTATACCCAACCAAATTACATCAATTGATTCAAGTTCCTTTAGATCTAAAATAACATAACGAGCAATTGCCACAATCGCTATATAAATAGGATAACGCACAGGTAATTTGCCGCTGGTTAAGTATAGCGACACCATCGCCATCACTTCTAAGTAGATAAACAGTAAAAGTATATCGTAAAGTTCAACGTGCCCTCGTTCAATTACCAATAATACTTCCTGGATAATGGCTAATATCACACCCATAGTAATGAGAGATAGGCCAATCCATTCAACCCACCGAATAATCAACATAATGGGGTGTTTATTACTTAATTTTGCTTTTGTCACTAGTTTCTCCTAGAAACTCATGTCGGATCCTGAATTTAGCCATCTTGCACTGCTATGAATTCGTTCTAATGGCATGAATAATTTAGCTCAAATTACCAGAAAGCTAGAATTACCATGAAATCCACTTTCTAAGTACTTAAATAACAGAAATAGTCAAACTCTGCACCATTGAATGACTGCTAAACGGTCACCTATAGTTGTAGCAAAAGTGTACGACTTGGCTTATAGTGAGAGCTGCTACAGATTTTGTAATTGGCAATTATGGTTGTTCCCTCCGTGTTACCCCTTGAGTTTCCTGTTTCATATCCTGTAAGCAACATTTTTTTAATTATTTAAGGTAAACATTTTTATGGCTACAGGTACAATTAAGTGGTTCAACGAATCCAAAGGTTTTGGTTTCATTTCTCAAGACAACGGTGGAGCTGACGTGTTTGTTCATTACAGTGCTATTCAAGGCACAGGCTTCAAAACTTTAAAAGAAGGTCAGCAAGTGACTTTTGAGGTGGAAAACGGACCTAAGGGGCCTCAAGCAACTAGCGTTGCATCTGCTTAGGAAAAACCTCATCGGCCAGGTGTTAAACTAGGTCGATACGCAGAGAGCCCCGCCAAGTACGGGGCTCTTTATTTTCCGGCTTTAACAGCCTCCATACACTCATGTTGGAGCAATCATGAAAAAATTATTTATTGGCAATTTACCCGCCAGTACTAAGACTGAAGAACTTGAAGCCTTGTTTTCTGAATTTGGTAGAGTGCGCTCATCTAAGCTTGTCACAGATGTATTTTCTGGGCAGTGTAAAGGATTTGGCTTTATCGAAATGGAAGGGCATGAGGCCCGTGCTGCCATTGCCGGCTTAAATGGCAAAGATTTTAACGGCAAACCTTTGAAGGTTAACTTTGAAGCGCCTAAGAATGCTCGTCGTGGTGGCGGCCGTTATTAGTCGATTCTTCTTGTAGATTTATTGGTACTTAATAATCATCTTGGAATAACCGCTTTGAATTTTGAAGCGGTTATTCTATCTAACTAGTCTATCACGGCATTTTCACGCAGTATTTTTCGTGGGATTTTACTTGGCCCAATTAGCCATATTGTCAGTAGACTTTTCTTGGCCATCTTCATAGCCTGCAGTATACGCTTCGGTTACACGTTGCTCTTCACGCTCAGGATGTCCCAAGTAGCCCCCTTGCCAACCAAGAACGTATTCTGGGTCTACACCTTTTTGTTCCATTTGAGTGATTGCATCACGATATGCTTGATCCATAGTAAAACCTCCTATTTAAAAATTAACTAAAATTTAACTGGTTTGAAAACAACTCATCGCTTTGCCAGCCGCGATGACATCAGAAACCATTTCGGCCCCTTGCTTAAGTGATTCTGCTTTGCCTAAATGCTGAAGCATTATAGCAGCTGAGTATGTGAGACAATCCTTTGCAGGACCTCCTTTCCCGTCTAGCGCTTCAAGTCCTGCCTGCGCACTAACTTTAGATAAGGCGCCTACATCTACTATATCTTCGCCATTTACATCTGTCTGTGTAATGTGTTCAGGAATTGGTACACAACGTTTAGACTGCTCAATACCAAGATCGGACGGTACTAAATCTACTTCTATCAATTCACCCTGCAAACCATGGTATTGAAAATATTTTGCCGGCTTGTTCAATGCAGGTGTCACTCCACCTTCAACTCCGCGCACTAATACTGCAGATTCGTACCCGGCTAATTTTGCTAACCTCTCATACACAGGTGGGTATGGCTTATGTACATAGCCTGTCATTAAATGGGTAGATTTTTTACCGCTAATGGGTTTTGCTAGTACTTCCACCGTGGTTAAGACTGGACGTTTAATTATTCTTTTTCTTAACGGCACTAAGTCATGCAACGGTTTACAGAAACTGGCTTGGTCAATGTAACTCCAACCAATATCTTTATTATTAATTCTATCTACTGCTTGGCTTGGCGTCAGGTCAACATTAATACCTGCTTCTCGCAAAACTTTTCGATGAGTCACACCAAATTTTGGCCCTACTTCTTCTAAACCATGACTCAGAGCAGGCAGACCGCAAGCCGATAGTAAAGCCGGTAAAAACGCCATCACAGGCGCACCGCGCATATATCCGTCATAAGGCTCAGCGATATCAACCACAGCATCCACATCAGCAATGACGCGCTCTGTCTGGTCAAGAATTGCCTGCAAGCTACCGCCATTCTCATCATCAGTTTCACGCTTCATTCTCAGCGCAATTAGATAGACTCCAGCTTGAATAGGGTCAGCGACATCACGCAATATATAATTCATGACTGCTCGTGATTCCTCGAAAGACAGATCCTTACTGTACTCTGGGCCCGTAGCAACTCGACCGATAGCGCCACGCATAAATGCGTCTATTTCTTGCTGCGACTCTGCTAATACTGCTGCCATTTGATTTCACGATTATTGTAAAGGGCAGGCAGCATACAAAATGTCCATAAGCATCAAAATATCTCTATGGAGGGGCGAATAACCCATTGAAATAAATACATATATTTCACATTGCCTAGTCACTCATCAGGGGTATTCGGTGTCACCAAGGTTTGTTTTAAACTTATGCTCTGAATTTAATCCTTATTAAGAGTCATTCAATGGAAGAAGCAGAAGAAATTGATTTCGCTAGTGGCATACAGTCATTTGAGTCCAAACATTTTTCACGTGCAATGCAGCTATTGTCTCCATTAGCTGAAAAAGGCTATGCAGACGCACAGCATCGTGTTGCCATCATGTGTCAGAACGGCTTGGGAGTTGTCGAAAGCCCGGAGTCAGCATTTAAGTGGATGAGTGCCGCTGCCGAACAAGGCCATGCACTTGCTCAACATGGTCTAGGCTTTATGTATATGGAAGGCGACTGTGTAGAACAAAATGGTCCACTGGCAGTGGAATGGTTTACTAAAGCCGCAGAACAAGGTCTTGCTGGCTCACAAACCACTTTAGCCATGATGTATGAACAAGGCACATTAATTGAGAAGGACGAAGAAAAAGCCTCAGAGTGGTACAAAAAAGCAGGGTTCTAATCCCAGCCAAACATTCATAACTACTCTTTTAAATTTCCGATACAAACAAAAATTCCTCATGAGACCCGCACATTTATTTACTGTTCTAGATAAAGAATTTCATGGCGCTACTCAAGGCCAACACACTCCAGTGATGTTGTGGGGACCACCGGGAGTGGGTAAATCTCAAATCGTAGCGCAAGTTGCTGAGCGCAATTCGGTACCAATGATTGATATACGTCTTTCACAAATGGAACCAAGTGATTTGCGCGGCATTCCATTTAGAGTTGACTCTAGCGTCGAATGGGCAATTCCCTCTATGCTGCCTAATAAAGAACGCCATGGCAGCCAGGGAATTTTGTTTCTAGATGAAATTACCTCGGCGGCCCCGAGTGTTTCTGCTGCCGCGTATCAGTTAATTTTAGACCGTAAATTAGGACACTATGATGTCCCTAATGGATGGGCAATTCTCGCTGCAGGCAATCGTCAAGGTGATCGCGGAGTAACTTATACTATGCCAGCACCACTTGCGAATCGTTTTTCTCATTATGAAGTAGATGTGAATTTAGATGACTGGGTTGCCTGGGCATACGCTAATAATATTGATGACCGTATTATTGCTTTCCTACGTTTTCGGCCGGACTTAATTTTTGAATTTGATGCTGCGCAAAACCCTATGGCATTTCCATCACCACGATCTTGGGAATTCACACACCGTGCACTACAAAAATTTATTGGCCAAGGCACAGTGTTATTAGAAACGTTGCAAGCATGTGTTGGTCCTGCCGCAGGTGTTGAATTGAATGCCTTCATTGCCAACTTAGACTCAATGCCTAATATAGAAGACATTGTGAATGGCAAAGAAGTACCAGTGCCTTCGGAAATAGATCTCCAATACGCTGTCGCTTCTGCACTTGTAGGCCAAGCTATTCGTGTTAATAGCTCAGACAATGCCGAAACATTACAAGGTAATATTCTTACTTATGCACATAAGTTCCCACAAAGAGAATTGGGTGTAATGATGATTTCAGATATGCACCGTGCTATCGGCGAAAAGATTTTCTCACTGCCTGAATTTGCTTCTTGGGCAGATTCAGTTGCTGACTTAATGCTTTACGAAAACTAACAAAGTATTTGCTTTGGACGAAAACTCTGTTGAAACAAAACTCGCTGCTGCACGCACTCGCCTAATCTTAGATAAACCATTTCTAGGCGCATTAGTATTAAGAATGCCGTTAGAAATGGGTGATCCTTCCTGGTGTATAAGTGCCACTACAGATGCTAAAAAAATATACTTCAATTACGAATACATAAATCAATTACATGGTTCCGAAACTCAATTCGTATTGGCTAAGCAAGCGCTGCATTGCGCACTGTCTCATTTTGCGCGACGTGGTCACCGAATAAAACATCGTTGGGATTTAGCATGTGAATACACTGTTAACCCTCTACTGATTGAAGAAGGTTTTACCCCGCCACCAGGCACTCTCATAGAAGATAGCTTTGCCGGTATGACAGCAGAAGAAATATACCGTTGTTTAGAAGATAAAGAAGATGGTGAAGCTGATAGCTCAGAAAATGAAGACGAAGGCAACGAACAATCAGAAGACCCAACAGACAACAACGAAGATCCTTCTGAATCTCAAGAGCAACAAACAAATGGAGAAAGTGAGTCTGATAGCAACAATAATTCTAATGATAATGGCAGCCCTCAACCCGCCACAATGTCGCAGCAAGAGTTAGAGAACTTATCAGTGCAATGGCAACAACGTTTAGCCGGCGCAGCCCTACAAGCACAGCAAGCTGGAAAACTAAGTAAATCTATGGCGCGCATGGTTGAATTCATGTTGCAGCCAAAACTACCATGGCGAGCATTGTTAGCAAGGCACATGACTGCAACCGCAAGAGATGATTACAATTATTCACGCCCATCATCGCGCCGTGGCGACCCTTCCATATTCCCTAGCCTACGCAGTTCACAAGTAAATATGGTAGTTGCTATCGATGTCAGTGGCTCAATTGGAGACGAAGAAATGAATGAATTTCTTTGTGAAATAGATGCCATTAAAGGTCAGCTACGTGCACGCATTAGTCTACTTGCTTGTGATGCGGAACTTGCGCCCGGCTCTCCTTGGATCTTTGAATCATGGGATCAATTTTCACTACCAAAAACATTCATGGGTGGCGGAGGTACTGACTTTCGTCCTGTATTCGATTGGGTGGAAAAACAAGATCAAGCACCTGAGCTGTTAGTTTACTTTAGTGACTGTGTCGGAAGGTTCCCAGACTACCAACCAAACTATTCTGTCATTTGGTTAGTCAAAGGCAACCAGTCAGTACCTTTTGGTCAACGCATCCAGCTCAACTAATGGACTTGTCTCACGAAGACAAACTGCGTCTTAATGTTTTACTAGCGCAATCTCTGCAAGCCATTCGCATTGACGAATCACGCATGGAACTTTATGCACTTTCCGATAAAGGTGAGGCCAAAATTACTTTGCATGCTAACTGCAAAGATGAAAAATATTTAAAAATCGTGCGCCAATGGTTGTCTACAAATGTACTTGGCTCTCCTGGTGGGTATCCAGTTTTTTTACGCCGCTGGACACGCATGGGGCAAGCACGCAATGATAGTCTAGAAAAACTACTCTTATTAGGTGAACCGGAAGCAGTTGTTGCTGTCGTCCATGCCAACGGCCTTACAAATGAGATTGCTAGGCGCGCATGGTGGTGCGAACCCAACTCAGACAATGCTCGCTGCTTACTGGAATCTAAGGAAGTCGCACAAGGCGCCATGGGGAAAGAATTAGCTACCTTCTTAGTTGAATTTTTACCTTTTGAAGAATCATCCAGAGCATTAATGAAATCTGTACGCTTGATACTGCAACCAAACTTAATTGATGAAAAAACAAAATTGGATATTTGGAAACGTGGTAAACGCCGTAACACATTTTATGTAGGCTTTATAAAACAGTGCCCAGAATCATTGCCGATAGAAACAACAGCACACTCATTAGAAAAGTATTTTAATACTGCAGATTCCTCAAATGTATACATACAGAAACTCGCGTCATTGTTAAGCGCTCAAGGTCAAGCCACCTTAGAAGCAATAATCACAGTGCTCAAAAAACCAAACGATCAAGATGTTGCAGTGGAGATATTTAACACAATTGGAGAATATTTTTGTCTAGACAGTCAACAAAAATTTCGTTGGCGTGATATTAATGAGCTTGAAGTATATGCTGAGAAAATATTCAACAACTCCTCTGATGTGCTAAATAGCATTTTAAATCTACATGCAGATGCCAAAGCGCATCTATATGCAGTAATATACTTGTCTATGGTAAGCGAATCATTACTAGATCCTGTATTTGGTGTTACAGATGCAATTGGTTCTGTAATGCGCAAACGTATAGTTCACCTGACTGATCCGATATTATATCAACTCAATATACTTAAAGAATCATGAGCCTCCTTCCCCTATTCATAGACATTAAAGACAAACCTTGCCTAGTTGTCGGTGGCGGAAAGATTGCTGCACGCAAATTAAAAATGCTATGTAAAGCTAAAGCACATACAACTGTCATCGCAACTGCCGTCTGTGATGAAATAAAAATATTATGCAAAACTCACTCTCTTTGTCTGCATATACGTAATTTCTCAGACGACGACATTCAAAACCAGTGCTTAATTATTGCCGCCACTAATGAAGCAACGCTAAATAAACACATTAGCAATTTAGCGAAACAAAAAAATATTCTTGTTAATGTTGCTGACAATTTTAAACACGGTGATGTTGTGTTGCCATCTGTCATTGATCGTGACCCAATTCAAATTGCAGTCACTACCGGTGGCGCCTCCCCGGTATTGGCACGCTTACTTCGTAGAAATCTAGAACGCTGCACTCCTTCTGCTTATGGCTCATTAGCATCTTTGTTGGAAAAATATCGACAAAAAATTGCAGAGACTATTCAAGATGAAGATTCACGACGGCGTTTTTGGGAAGAAGTACTGCAAGGTCCTATTGCTGAAATGGTGCTGGCTGGAAAACTTTCAGCAGCGGAAGAATCACTGCAACGTAAAATAGAGAATAAAGACTTCAGCAGCGAAGGCAAAGGTGAAGTTTATCTTGTTGGCGCTGGCCCAGGAGACCCTGATCTTCTAACATTTAGGGCCTTACGCTTAATGCAACAAGCAGATGTCGTGGTTTATGATCGTTTAGTTTCAGATCAAATCATGGATTTAGTCAGAAAAGATGCTGATAAAATATATGCTGGCAAACAACGTTCCAACCATGCCATTCAACAAGAATCAATTAATAATTTATTGGTACGGCTAGCCAAGGAAGGCAAGCGTGTACTTCGACTAAAAGGTGGCGACCCTTTCATTTTTGGGCGTGGTGGTGAGGAAATAGAAACACTCATGGAAGAAGGAGTTCATTTTCAAGTAGTTCCGGGTATTACTGCTGCTGCTGGCTGCGCTTCATATTCAGGAATACCACTGACACACCGTGATCACGCACAAGCATGCACATTTGTAACAGGACATTTAAGAGACGGAACAGTCAACCTCAATTGGGAAATGCTTGCTCATTCTAAGCAAACAATCGTATTTTACATGGGTCTTCATGGACTCAATATTATTTGCGAGCAATTAGTCAAGCATGGTTTACCCACAGAGACCCCTGCAGCACTAATCACTAAGGGTACTACACCAGATCAGCGTGTATTAATTGGAGATTTAACTAGCTTGCCTAACTTGGTAGATGAGCAGCATGTACAAGGACCAACGTTAATTATTGTTGGATCAGTCGTTTCTCTGCACACCAAACTTCATTGGTATTTGACCGAAAAAGAAATTAAAGCGTAACAACTATGCGCCAGTACGTTTGCGAGAAAAAGATACAAGCCCAATTAATCCTGCAGACAATAGATAGAACGCCGCAGGCAACGGTACAGGTGCAGGAATTTCTTTACCTTTATCAGCAAAAAACTCTACTCCAGACTTACACCAACCATGATCTCCAGCACTGTTACCATTTGCGTACTTGGGACATAATTGCGCAAAAGTTTTATGTGGATTCCGTAATGTTTTTAGATTATCTCGGTTTGCAAATAATTCATCTATGTCGTCAGAGTATTCTGCAGGATCATAAAATAGCGCCCATCCCCATTCTCTTACTTTTCTCTTATTCACGATAGTTCTTTCGTAGTCAGCACCGCGAGACAAATCAACAAAAATATTCATGCCCTGCAAAAAGTCTGGTGCATTTTCTTTAAAGCTACCAATCACATAGTTTTTAACATTACCAAAGCCACGTTTAATAAATCCATCAATGATGCTGACAAATTTTAGTTCACCCGTAATGTTAGATAATGTCCCATCATTTTCATTGAAGTCACCGAAAATTGACCCTCTTGAATCTAGATCAATACAGTTATGCACCTGCATACCGGGGCCAAACAAATTAGCCTTGTACTCAATCACTGATGAAAAAGCGTTATTCCCAACAAGAAGACAGAATACAATTAATATACGAGTCATATTTTTTAATGACATGTTATCGAGTTTCAGAAACATATTGTAACTCACTGTAATATATTAATTTATTTAATTACTTAACCAAGTTTTATAGACACAACTTACTGTGAAGTTAATCACATTAACCTATTACCATGATTTAATGGCAATTATTTACCGATAGAAGGAAGCTAGAAGAACTAGCCTTTATTATATCTAGTGCTACTCAATACTATCGAGCTGTGTATTATCCAGAACAATATGTAACTTATATGAATTAACAATTACTTAATTGTCATGTTAGCTATAAGATGCGTAATCAACTTGTCTTAATTATTTGATACTTCTGTAATAATTAACTGAATAATTCGCATGCAAATTTTTATGAATTTATTATGACAGCAATTAAATATTATGTGGTGAAATTTAGCATGCAATTTAGATTAAGCTTCCTATTCACAGAATATAATATGTACCATCTAGCAATACAGTAAATTACGTCAATCACTCTAACTTTATCGACAGGAATGTTTAGCGCATTGCATGCAAATACACTTGAAATTGGACAAGTCGCCCCCTCATTTGAATTAATAGATCAGGATGGACAAACTCACTCATTAGAAAAATATCGAGGTCAATGGGTAGTAATGTATTTTTATCCCAAAGACGATACGCCAGGATGCACTAAAGAAGCTTGCGCATTTAGAGATGATTACAAAACTATTCGCGCACAAAATACACAAATTCTAGGTATTAGTGTCGACTCTTCTGAGAGCCATGCAGAATTTACTGAAAAATATAATCTACCCTTTCCGTTGTTGGTCGATATAGATGGACATGTAGCTAAACACTACCAATCACTTACTTCATTAGGTTTTATCAAGTTGGCTAAACGACATACTTTTATTATTGACCCCAGCGGTATTATTAAAATGATTTACCGCAAGGTAAAACCCAGCTCACATAGTGACCAAGTCTTATCAGATTTAGTGCAACTACAAACGAATTAAATGTAGTAGACTGTTGATAATAAAAACTTCGGATAAATAATCCAAAGATAATTTCATAACTTTTGATTCAGCGGTACAGGTGTCCTGTTGTTAATTTAACAAACAGGGTGAAACAGGGAATCTGGTGAAAGCCCAGAGCTGCCCCCGCAACGGTAATCAAGTGTAAATAAACTACCACGTCACTGCACATCAGTGTGGGAAGACTGTTTATTCGTTAGCTTAGAAATAGGCAAACTACTTGAGAGCCCGGAGACCGGCCTGTTACTGCGCGGCAAATTGCGGTGGGCGATTCGGGCTGCTTAGACTTCACACTACTTCCTGTGTCTTGGTGGTTTATTGTAGGTGTGCAGTTTACGCATTCTACTGTCACTGCGTTTGCTCTTCATGTTCTAAACAGGAGAACAAATGAGCTATTCACGCAAAATTTCCTTACTCATATTCACTCTATACTCTGGAACCTCATTCACGGAGGATACTCTTACATCTATCACTGTCACTGCCAGTCGCAATCCTATATCAGTCAATCATACTGGCAGTTCCGTCAGTATCATTGATAAGCAACAGATCAATAACAAACAACTCCCATTTGCCGCAGATCTATTGCGCGATGTACCAGGAACGACTATCAGTAAGAATGGAGGCACAGGAACACTTACCCAATTACGCATACGTGGTGCAGAGTCAAATCATTCCTTAGTGCTAATCGACGGGATAGAAGCGAACGATATCACTGCCGGCAGTGAATTCAACTTCGCAAATTTAGTCACTTGTGGGTTAGATAGCATAGAAGTATTGCGAGGACCTCAAAGTTCTCTCTGGGGCAGTGATGCTCTTGCTGGAGTAGTCAATATACAAACCAGAAAAGGTCAAGGACCTATCAATTTAGAAAGTACTTTTAGCACAGGACGATTTGACACACGCCAAAATTGCACAGGCATTAGTGGTGGCAACAATCTGCAGAATTTTTCATTTTATAGCGCCCATTATGAAAACAATGGTAGCAATATTTCTGAGCAAGGCTCAGAAAATGATGGATATCGCAACACAACATTTAATGGGCGCTATGGTATAGGTCTCTCAGATAATTTAGAAATAAACTTGACTGGTAGACATGTTGATTCAACAGTTGAAACAGATCCATTCGATCCACCAATTGATGCAGATCGTGAAACTGAATCCATTCAAAATTATTTTCAATTTAATTCGATGTTAATCACATTAAATAATGCTTGGAAACATCAAGCAAACATTAGCCTCACTGATACAAATAATGAAAATTATGCTGACGGCATAGAAGACACAAGCAGTGCTGGTGAAAAATTGAAATTTGATTATCAAACAACATTGTATCATTTTACTGACCATACAAATCATTCAATAACTTTGGCTTATGAACGCGAACGCGAGAAATTCAAACAAACAGGAACTGCCAGTGGGTTTGGCGACCCAAATCAAAGGCAAACAATTTACAATACTGGCTACATTGGTGAATATCGTGTTGGCATTATAGATCAATTATTTCTAAGTGCCTCTTTACGCAAAGATGATAACGACGAATTTCAAAATTCATATTCTCATCGCTTAAGTGCCATATATACACCTAAGGCATCGAACACAAGCTTTCATGGTGCATTTGGAAGCAGCGTGAAAAATCCAAGTTTTACTGAACGATTTGGCTTTACTCCAGATACATTCATAGGCAACCCCGACATCAAACCAGAAAAGTCAAAGGGCTGGGAAATTGGAATATCACATGCATTAACACAGCAGCTTAAAATTAATACAACCTACTTCTCTGAAAAATTAGAAGATGAAATAAATGGATTTTCTTTTGACCCTAGTTTAGGTGGTTTCACAGCAATTAATTTACAAGGCGAAAGTGATCGCAGAGGATTAGAATTATCTATCTATGCACAACCTCTAAAAAATCTTGATGTCAGCGCGGCTTATACCTACGTAGAATCTCGTCAACCTGACACTAGCGGCAAAACCTCTGAAATTAGAGTACCCAAGAACACTGCGAGCTTGGTGGCGAATTATAAGTTCCTGGAACATAGAGCGAATATAAATTTAAATATTAGCTATACAGATGATCAGTTTGATAGCGATTTCAGCACTTTCCCATCAGCTAGAGTTGAGCTAGGAGATTACACCCTTGTAAACATCTCAGGTGAATATCAAATTAATAATTGGCTAACTCTGCAGGGACGTATAGAAAATTTGTTTAATAAGGATTATCAAAATATCTTCGGTTATGAAACTCCAGGTATTAATGCTCATATAGGTGTAAAATTTCAATCCACTCAGTAAAGCTAACGTGCTACATTTGAGCAATATATAGTTAAATTGATAAGTGAATATATGTTATGGGAAATCGTCTAACAAAAATATACACGCGCAAGGGTGACGATGGCAACACAAGCCTAGCCACAGGTGAGCGTGTCGGGAAAGACTGTTTACTAATTAAAGCACAAGGTGACTTAGATGAACTTAACTCCAATATCGCCTGTGTTCGCGCATTCGAGGTCAGCCAACAAGTTGAAGCCATTCTAATTGCCATTCAACACCATTTATTCAATATCGGCGGTGAATTAAGCGCTCCACAGTGTGCCCTTACCAAGAATAATGATATTGAGTGGTTAGAACAATGGATTGATTTCTTTAATGAAAGCTTACCTCCTTTAGAAGAATTTATTCTACCAGGTGGTGATGCTGCCGTTGCACATTGTCATGTAGCACGTACTGTTTGCAGACGTGCTGAAAGAAACCTTGTTGAATGGTCACATGATAACGGATTACGCGCACAACTAATCCAATACATTAATCGACTTTCAGATTTATTGTTTGTGCTTGCTAGAGTAATTGAAGAAAACAAAAACTGCACTCCAACCTATTGGAACAAAGATTTCCCATTGCCCAAACCAAACAATTAGACACTATTTTTAACATGCGAATTGGCATCGATTTAGGCGGGACTAAAATTGAAGTATTGGTACTCGACGATGATGGAAAAGAATTACACCGTGAGAGAATAAATACTCCACAAGGCAACTACATAGCAACTTTAGATTGCATATGCGAACTAATTACATCAACAGAGAAAAAGCTTTGCGGTATTGGGAGTATAGGTATTTGCACGCCAGGATCGATTTCTCCTGCAAATAGCTTGTTACGAAACAGTAATTCTATCTGCTTAAACAATCAACCTTTTAAACAAGACCTAGAAAATAAATTGAATCGTAAGATTCGTATCGCTAATGATGCAAATTGTTTCGCACTGTCCGAAGCTACAGATGGTGCAGCCAAAGATGCGGAAATTGTGTTCGGCGTCATTATAGGCACCGGATGTGGCGCAGGCATCGTTATAAATAAAAAAATTATTGACGGCCCAAATGCCATATCGGGTGAATGGGGTCACAATCCCTTACCTTACCCAGAGGGTGACGAACTAAAATCAACGCAATGCTGGTGTGGAAAAAATGACTGTATAGAAACTTTTCTATCTGGTAGCGGATTCACTAATGATTATCAATTATCAACTGGTCTAAAAAAATCTAGCGAGCAAATAATTATCGATGCCAATGATAATGACTCTTTTGCTCTAGAGGTTTTATCGCGTTATCAACTAAGAATGGCTAAAAGTCTATCCCAAGTAATTAACATTCTAGATCCACATGTTATTGTTTTAGGTGGAGGCATGTCTAATATTGATTGTCTTTATTCAACTATCCCCAAACTCTGGCAACAATATGTTTTTTCAGATACTGTAAGGACTAAATTAGTAGCGCCTGTTCACGGTGATTCAAGCGGTGTTCGCGGAGCTGCATGGTTATGGGACTAAACATGTTTAAAAATCTTGACCATCCTTCTTGGCAATGGCTCGTAGCAATAATTTTATTCCTTGCTTTTAGCCGGCTGATACCACATCCGCCTAACTTTACACCTGTTGGAGCAATAGCATTACTAGCAGGGGCTTTTGGCAAAGACCTAAAGTTTTCTCTGTTGATTCCACTTATTGCTATGTTGCTTAGCGATTCAATGATCGGTTTCCATAGCACTATGTTGTTCGTTTACGCTGCAGTAGCATTGATAGTTATCGGCTGCCATTACTATCTAAAACAATTATCTTTTTTATCCCTAAGCATTGCGGCGTTTACTTCTGCGCTAGTGTTCTTTGCGATCACCAACTTTGGTGCATGGTTATCTCACGACATGTATGCACCTACCCTCAGCGGACTTAGCCAAGCTTATATAGCGGGGATTCCCTTTTTCAAGAACACACTATTAAGCAATATACTTTTCACACTAGTCGGCTTTTATGCATCGCAGCGGCTATCTAATAAGCAAATAACAGAGAGTTAAGTTAAAGACTATTACTTAACGACTTTCAAATGAGATCGTTTTGTTGAAGTATTATCTGGATCAGGGGGTGGGGTGATTTCATTGTCATCACCAAACATCATGCCCTGCCCATTTTCACGTGTATATATAGCCAATACAAACCCTATAGGGATATAAACAGAGGTTGCCTCACCATCAAAGCGGGCGTTAAAGGTAACCGCTTCATCACTAATATCCAAGTCTTGTGTCGCTGTAGGACTAATATTAAGTACTATTTTACCTTCTTGTTCGTATTGTCTGGGAACATGAACATTCTCGTCTTTAGTATCAACAAGCAGGTGCGGTGTCATGCCGTTATCTAAAATCCACTCAATCATGGCGCGGATTAAATATGGTCTGGTAGAAGTCATCGTCTATCCATTAAAACCAAGAAAAGACAATAAAAGAATCAGTTTTATTTCCAAGAATCTTTATATTTACATACAACTTAAATTGGTCGCATCTCTAATTCTTCTTCCGACAAACTACTCCGGAACGAAGGACGATCAAACACTCGATTACCATATTCAACAATTGCTTTGGCATCTGCTGGAAGATTGATATTCAAACTAGGCAATCTCCATAGCAGCGGTGCAATAGAACAATCAACCAGGCTAAATTCATCGCTTAAGAAAAAAGGCTTCACGCTGAATAATTCAATTGAACTAATTAAACTGTCTTCCAGAATTTTGCGGGCCTGCTCACTCTCAGCAGCATCTCCATTAATAATGGCATCAACTGGGGCATACCAGTCTTTTTCTATATGAAACAAAGCTAGACGAGACTTTGATCGAGACACTGGATCAACAGGCATCAATGGAGGATGCGGAAATCTCTCATCAAAATACTCCATAATCACTCGTGAGTCATATAATACTAAATCACGGTCGACCAATGTCGGTACTGAGTTGTATGGGTTCAGTTCAGATAAGTCTTCTGGCTTATTGTTCTCATCTATCTGCACAACATCTGCAGTGATGTCTTTTTCCGAAAGTACTATTCTGGTGCGATGACTCTGAATACAGGCAGGGTCTGAAAACAAAGTCATCACAGATCTTCGATTAGCGATTAACGCCATATAATTTCCAAAGTTTAGTTAATTATTATTAGTGTATGTCTTTCCAGTAATCGCGCTTCATGAAGTAAACAAGCACGCCAAGAGCAGCTAGAAAGAATAACACACCTACACCTATAGCTTTGCGTTTAAGTTGTGCAGGTTCACCCATATACACTAAGAAATTGACCAAATCAGCAATCATTGCATCATATTCTTTAGGTGACAGCGTGCCAGGGACTTCGATTTCAAATGGAGAAGCATGACTCTTACCATGAGCATCTCCGTGGTCTTCATCATGATGCTCATCTTTAGCAGCCAATGTTTGAAGACCTTGATATTCCCATAAGACATGTGGCATTGAAGTGCCAGGGAACTGAAGATTGTTGACTCCACGTATTGCCGAATCATCAACATAGAATGACTTTAAGTAACTATAAATCCAGTTTGCACCACGTGATCTTGCTTTTACGCTTAAATCTGGTGGTGGTGCACCAAACCACTCTTTACCTTGTTCCACCGTAAGCGCTACGGTCATGGTATCGCCAAATTTTCTTCCGGTGAATATCATGTGCTCAAGCATATTCTCTTCACTGATACCTAAATCAGCAGCAACACGATTGTAACGACTGAAAGAAGCAGAGTGGCAAGATAAGCAATAGTTGACAAAAGTCTTGGCGCCACGTTGCAATGATTTTTGATGATGAACATCAACATGCATTTCAAACAGTGGGCCGCCTCCGCCAGCTGCCCAACTGAACGATGAAAACATAAGAGCTGCTACACAAATTAATTTACAAATATTCTTCATGAAGTAACCCTCTCTGGCACTGGTTTATCTTGATCTAAATTGGTAAATGCTGCCCCTATTAAAGTAACAAACAGATAAGCAACAGGAATAATCCATGTTTTCCAGGTTAATTCTGCAATTTCAGGATTATTCCTGAACACGTCATACACCGTGATCAATCCAACGAAGACAATGAACCACATAATGTAATAACCCGCTGAACGTTGCGTGCTGTAAATCGCAAGAACCGCAAAGAACAAGAAGTACAGTTCAGAGAGTCTTAATGCCATTTGTGAAGCCATTGGTGTTACTGCTTGTACTCCGTAATATCCTAGCCATACAAACGCCACCAAGAAAACGAATAAATTCACTTTGTATAGCGCGCTTCTATAACGAATAGACTTCACTACATTCTTATCAATCCATGGTAAGAAGAACAGGACCATCACTGCAGCACCCATTGCCACCACACCCCAGAATGGATTAGGTATTGCTCTCAATACTGTATAGAACGGAGTGAAGTACCATACTGGCGCAATATGCTCAGGTGTTGCCAATGGATTTGCTGGTTCAAAGTTTGCGTGCTCTAAGAAGTAACCTCCCATTTCGGGCGCAAAAAATACAACCAATGCAAAAATAAACAAGAATACAACTGTTCCGACAATATCCTTAACTGTGTAGTAGGGATGGAATGGAATGCCGTCTAATGGAACGCCGTCCGCACCTTTGTTTTTCTTAATTTCAACACCGTCTGGGTTGTTTGATCCAACAGTATGTAATGCAGCGATATGAGCAACTACTAGACCCAACAGCACAATTGGTACCGCAATCACATGTAATGCAAAGAAGCGATTCAATGTGGCATCTGAAACGACATAATCACCACGTATCCATAAGGCAAGATCATCACCAATTACCGGTATCGTACCAAATAGATTAACAATGACCTGTGCACCCCAGTAAGACATTTGACCCCACGGTAACAAGTACCCCATGAATGCTTCAGCCATTAAACACAAATAAATCATCATGCCGAACAACCAGATCAATTCACGAGGTTGTTTAAATGAGCCATACATAAGGCCACGCAACATATGTAGATAGACCACAACAAAGAATGCTGATGCGCCAGTAGAATGCATATAACGCACTAACCAGCCCCAATTAACATCTCGCATGATGTATTCCACTGATGCGAATGCAAGTGCTGCATCAGGTTTGTAATGCATGGTGAGGAATATTCCAGTAACGATTTGGAGCACCAGGATTAATAAGGCTAGCGATCCAAAAAAGTACCAGAAGTTAAAATTCTTTGGTGCGTAATATTTAGAAAGGTGCGCTTCCCAAAATTCGATAACAGGCAGCCGTGAGTCTACCCATCCAATAATTCCACCTACTTTATTAGTCATTTATGCAGCCCCTTCATCAAGTTCACCAACAACGATTAAATTGTCGCTGATATATTTATATGGGGGGACTTCAAGATTCTTATTTGCTGGAACATTCTTATATACACGCCCTGCCATGTCGAAACGTGATCCGTGACATGCACAGTAGAAACCACCTACCCAATCTGGACCTAAATCTTCTGGCGCTAGTTCTGGTCTAAATGTTGGAGAGCAACCTAAGTGTGTACAAATACCAACCAAGACCAACACATCAGCTTTAAGTGAACGCATTTGATTGCGTGCAAAATCAGGTTGCTGGGTTAATTCATCTGAATTTGGGTCACGTACTCTTTCTTCATTCGAGTCTAATAGTGAGACCATCTTATCTGAACGACGTACGATCCAAACTGGCTTACGACGCCACTCTACTTGAATCTTCTGACCTGGTTCTAATTTGCTGACATCCACCTGTACAGGGGCACCAGAGGCCAACGCGCGAGCACTTGGGCTCATAGTGGATACAAACGGTACAATTGCAACGGCTGCGCCAACCGCACCCACCACACTCGCACTCACCGTCAACATTTTTCGACGACCCGTGTCTACAACGTGCTCCGACATGTAAATCTCCTTATCGATTACCTAATAACCTGCATTCAGTTAGCTTATTGCGCTATAGAATAGTCCTTATATAGCGAATTAAAATCTGCCACCTAAAAGCGCGGTAGGATGGCGTAACTAGTAAAAAACGTCAAGGCAAATTCAATGACACCAGTCTATTACGCTGGATTAATTTCATCAAAATACTGATGCTCCAGGTTAAATTTTTGTGCCAGATGAGCTGCTAACGCCTGAACCCCGTAACGTTCTGTGGCATGATGTCCAGCCGCTATAAAATGAATACCGCACTCTCGTGCAATATGCACCGTTTGCTCAGAAATTTCTCCAGTCAAATAAACGTCTGCATTTCGTTCAACCGCATCATCTATCATATGCTGAGCACCTCCAGTACACCATGCAATTCGTTGCACCTCACGCTCACCACTATCTATATGAATAGGCTCACGCCCTAGACTTTGGCCACATCTGCTGACAAATTCATGCACACTAACTGGGGCTTCTAACATGCCTACATTCCCAATCGGTGCTTTACTACTTTTCTGAAGCGGTTCTATATTTGAAATGCCTAATCGGTGAGCAATTTGGGCATTATTTCCGACTATTGGGTGAGCATCCAATGGAAGATGGTAAGCTATCAGGCTTATATCAGCACTCAATAACGCCTGTAAACGACGCTTTTTCATGCCTACCACTTGTGCTCGCTCATTTTTCCAGAAGTACCCATGATGAACCAGCAGACAATCTGCACCCCATTCCTTTGCTTGCTTAATTATAGCCAGACTAGCAGTCACGGCAGTGGCAACTTTACCAACATTATGCTTGCCTTCGACTTGAAGACCATTAGGGCAATAATCTCTAAAGTCATCAATAGATAAATATTTATCCGTGTAGCGGGTAATTTCAGTTAGTGTACTCATAAAATTTTGCTGGAATCTAGGCGACTATAATAACAGGGGCGTCTGCTGACGTCAGGCACATCGCATGATAGTGTAACCGACCATGTTACATCGCAAATTTCTTACATTCTTAGCTCAATCAGCTGCAGTCGGAATTATTGCGGCTGCTATATTAATATTTTTATTACCTAATACCTGGCTTCAATCAGGTAATGGTGACTCAAACTCCAACACAAGTAACTTAGCCAGTATTGGCCCTTATTCCTATTCTGATGCAGTGTCAAAAGCTGCACCCGCAGTAGTAAATATTTACACTAAAAAATTGGTTCAAGGTTCACGCAAATTTTCGACGAACAATCCTCAGTTAGAACGCATGTTAAGAAACATGTATGGACGGAATTTAGACCGCACGGTCACAAGCTTGGGTTCTGGCGTCATTGTCACAGCAGAAGGCCATATTCTGACGAACAATCACGTAATCGAGAATGCTGAAGAAATTGAAGTATATTTGCGTGACGGCCGCCAACTCAGCGCTAAAGTGGTTGGTGCAGATCCAGAAACTGATCTTGCTGTATTACAAATTCCTACAACAGATGTTCCTAATATTTCATTTGCCACTTCGCAGCCATTAGCGGTTGGTGATGTTGTACTCGCGATTGGCAACCCATTTGGATTAGGGCAAACCGTTTCTCAAGGGATCATTAGTGCAACAGGAAGAAATCAATTAGGCGTCAATGTATTTGAAAATTACATTCAAACAGACGCTGCTATTAATCCTGGAAATTCAGGTGGTGCACTTGTTAATGCTAGAGGTGAATTGATTGGTATTAACACCATCACTTCATCCAAGAATGGTAATTCTGTAGGTATTGGTTTTGCCATCCCGATCGTACTGGCCAAAGAAGTTATGGCACATATGATTGAATATGGGCGCGTATTACGTGGATGGGTTGGTGTACGCATACAAAACATTTCTCCTCAACTATCAGAATCATTTGGTTTAACTGAAAGTGGAGGAGTATTGGTGTCAGGGATTGTCCGTGGCGGGCCTGCTCATAGTGCTGGTCTATACCCCGGCGATATTATTATCTCTATGAACGACCAAATTCTAACTGATGAACGACAAGTTCTAAATGAAGTGATTCGATTTCGCCCTCAGCAAAAGTTAAATGTAAAGGGTATTCGCAATGGCACTCTAACAGAATGGACAATTGAGGTAGGCCAACGTCCAATCTATGGGGCATTAACTTATTAATCGATAACATTCTTTATATAGTCTCCATTACACCGTATATCGCGCACATTCCACATAACGCAAACTTATTTGTTGCGTTACAGTCATATCAATAGTCAGACTTAAAAATGCTGCGCAATAATAAAAAACTTATGATAACCAATACAAGCAAATCCATTATTATCCTAATTACTTTCCTGTGCACTTATTCCACCAGCAGTTTCAGTAAAGAGCCTGCGCGCGTGATCGCTGGTTGGGTAGAGAAAGTACGCATTGAATATCAGGCTTATGACATTAAAGCCAAATTAGACACAGGTGCAAAAACATCGTCTATTCATGCCATAAAAATCAAGCCATTTAAAAAAGATGGAAAAAGATGGGTAAAATTCACTTTGCTACTCAAAGACAGCAAAGGTACTCAACATAAATTATATTTTGAAAAACCTCGCTCTCGCAAAGCTAATATAAAAAACCACAATGGCAAACATGATCCAAGATATGTAGTCAATCTAGACTTATGTTTTAACGGCCGCAAGTATGTTACAGAATTTACATTAGCGGACCGCAGCGAATATATTTATGACGTACTACTTGGCAGGCAGTTTCTCAAGAGAGTAGCAGTCATTGATCCCAATGATACATTTTTAACCCTGTCATCCTGTGAAGCTCAATCAAATCAATTCTAATTACATTCTCATAAGACTTACAAACACATGCATCGAACACCCGTTATTTTTTGGTCAGTATTATTTGTTGTCATTGGCCTGGCAATTTTTTTACATAAAAGCATTCAATTAGATTTCCCATTATCTGCAGATAAAGAAACAGAAGCATGGACAGTTCAAGCGCGCTTAAGTTTTGAAGCTAACAAGCGCAATGTAAAAGCCATGCTATACATTCCTCACGTCACTCCTGGATATTCTAAACTTGAGGAATATTATATTTCTGGAAATTTCGGATTAAACGCAAAGAAAAGCGATGACAATAAAACAGCAAATTGGGCAATAAGAAAAGCTGAAGGTGAACAAACTCTATATTATCGCACCACTGTTACTAAAACTGGCGCTACAAAAAAATGGAATACCGTTCCCGATTATCCAGATGCACCTCAGTTTGAGGAGCCATATGCCACTGCTATTTCAAAGATTATTGAAGATGTACGCAGTCAGTCAGCTGATACATACTCATTTACATATGAATTAATTAATCAACTCAAATCATCTGATGCTAACGAAAATATTTCGTTAATTCGCGGTCTCGCAGATTCCAATCATGAAATTGCCGACCTGGTAATCAAATTACTTTCAGTTGCACACATACCTACTCGTAAAGTTTGGGTAATCGGTTTGGCCGATGCCGTTAACAACACCCACCCTAGAGTATTAATTCAAGCCTACAACGGAGATGAATGGTTAACATTTAATCCCAAAGATGGCAACGCGGGAATTCCTACTAACCACTTAGTGTGGAAAGTTGGTGATGGACCCTTTTATGAAGTCAAAAATGCCAAAGACGTTGAGCTGCAATTTTCAGTCACAAAATCTTATATTGAGCTACTCGATGTAGCCAAACAGAATGCTAAACGATCAAGCTCAATGCTTGGTGGCCTAACTTTATTTGCTTTGCCAGTTCAAAGCCAGAACACATATAGTCTCTTACTCATGGTGCCACTAGGTGCATTGTTAGTAGTATTCATGCGCACATTTATTGGGGTGCAGACATTTGGCACCTTCATGCCTATCTTAATCGCGATCGCATTTCGAGAAACGCAATTATTTTGGGGTATCGTTTTATTTACAGGCATTGTATTTGTTGGATTACTGATTCGCTTTTATCTGGAACACCTACGCTTATTGTTAATTCCCAGATTAGCAGTCATTTTAGTAACCGTTGTTACTCTCATGCTGATTATAAGTTTAATTACCAGTCGTCTTGGCGTAGATAGACTATTATCAATTTCGTTATTCCCAATGGTGATTCTTGCTATGACCATTGAACGAATGTCTATAACATGGGAAGAAAATGGCGCACAAGCAGCTTTATTTCAAGGCCTAGGCAGTTTAGTTGTTGCCAGTTTTGGTTATCTACTAATGACTAGTGATCGTTTATCTTACTTAATGTTTGTATTCCCAGAATTATTATTAGTTATATTAGGCATCTGCTTAATAATGGGTCGCTACACAGGGTATCGACTGAATGAATTACTTCGTTTTCGCGAAATGAAATCAATCAAGAATAATCAATCATGATAGGTTTTATTAGCCCAAAAGAATTACGCAGACATGGTGTACTTGGAATTAATCAACGCAACACAGATTACATTATGCGTTTCAACCCTCGCCATTTATACCCATTGGTGGATGATAAGTTAACTACAAAAAGCTTAGCCATTAGTGCAGGTATTGAAGTACCCAAACTTTATTCCACGATAGAAATAAATAATGAAATAAACACTCTTGATATGCACTTAGAGAAACACCATGAGGTAGTTATAAAACCTGCACATGGTAGCGGCGGCAACGGCATTTTAGTATTAGGTGGGAAAATCGGGAAATTCCACAAAACCGCAAGCGGTGATTTAATCAGTCTAAATTCAATTAAGCATTATGTGTCTAATATTTTATCCGGAATGTATAGTTTAGGAGGACTCTCCGACAAAGCATTTCTAGAATACAGAGTTCAATTTGATCCAGTGTTTGAAAATATTAGTTTTAAAGGTGTGCCCGATATACGCATTATCGTCTTTCAAGGCGTGCCTGTTTCAGCCATGATTCGACTGCCGACTAGCAAATCAGGTGGCAAAGCTAATCTTCATCAAGGAGCAATTGGTGTTGGCATTAATTTAGCCACCGGAAGAACCACGCATGCTGTCATTGGTAATAGTCCTACCAATATTCATCCTGATACTGGGAATGTAATCCATGATTTACAAATTCCCAAATGGCAGAAAATTCTGACCATTGCTATTAATTGCGCCGATACCGTAGGGCTGGGTTACCTTGGCGTTGATATTGTATTAGATAGCAACCTTGGCCCATTAATGCTTGAATTAAATGCCCGGCCTGGATTAAACGTTCAACTCGCAAACCAACAAGGCTTATATAACAATCTTGCCAAAATTGAAAAATTAGAAAAAATTCCTCAATCGATAGAAGAAAGAATCATGCTTGCTGAAACATTATGATTAAATTAACGACTATGTTAAATTTTATGACATTCAACAAGACTTGCAATGTGTCTTTATCTGCATTCTGCTTAATTAGCCTGCAATTCTATAGTATTACCCTATCTTTTGCGGATGCCTCTGCTGAGAAAATAGACTCTGAAACTAACGTTACCGAAAAAAGCTCTGAACCTAAGGCAGCTACCGTTGCCCCCAATCTGGACTTAAAAGAAGTTGCTCCGTTGCCAGAGCCTATGCCTGAATCCGAACCGGCTCCAGAAGTAACTGAAGACATTGAATTGGAAAATAATATTGATCAGCTTGTAGAAGACAAACTAGCTGCTCCTGCTGTGTCTGCGCCGGAGGAAGATACTCGTGATAAATTAGTCATCCTTGGCGCCGAAGTACCTGAAAATTCATCAACACGTTTATCGTGGTCTCCTAGAATTACTATTTCTGGTCTAGCTCTACCAACACCAGTGTTGGTAATCAATGGCGCAAAACCTGGACCCACAGTGTGTTTAACTGCTGCGATTCATGGAGACGAATTAAATGGTATCGAAGTCGTTAGACGTGTGATGTATGACATTGATCCAAGCAAATTATCTGGTACTTTAATTGGCGTACCTATTGTTAACTTACAAGGCTTTCAAAGAACCTCGCGCTATTTATCAGACCGTCGAGATTTAAATCGCTTTTTCCCTGGCGAACCGAATGGCAGCTTAGCATCAAGAATTGCATTCTCTCTATTCACAAAAGTAATCAAACATTGTAATTATCTCATCGACTTGCATACAGGATCATTTCGCAGAAACAATCTACCTCAAATACGCGCAAATATGAGTGATCCGAATGTTGCAGAGTTTGTTGGTGCATTTGATAAAATTGCCGTAGTGCACCATGCCGGCAGTCCTGGTATGTTGCGAAGTGTTGCAAATCAATCTGGAATTGTTGCGATCACGATGGAGTTAGGTGAATCCTTGCGCATACAAGAAAATCAAATTGCGGCTGGCACTTACAGTATTAATAGCCTGCTCGATAAATTAGATATTTATCCGCGCACGCTGATATGGGGGGATCCCAAGCCAACTTACTATGAATCATTATGGTTACGTGCAGAGAGTGGAGGAATATTATTTAGTGAAATGGATCTCGGCGATCGAGTTTCACAAGGTGATGTACTAGGTATTGTAACAGACCCTATCACCAATCAAAGCACCGAACTTGTGTCTCCAGTCAATGGAAATATTATCGGCATGGCAGTCAACCAAGTTGTTATCCCAGGATTTGCTGCATATCATATTGGCATTGAATCTACTCAAGAAGAAATGACGCATATTAAAGAAGATCAAATTCCATCTGATGTGAATACAGACGGCGAAGTGGTTGACCCAGAATAAAGTGCTAGATCAAATTTATTGACTCAACGCATTAATCAACGCATCACAAAATATTTTATTTTCTTCTTTTGAACCCACAGTCACACGTAAGCATTGCGCTAGCCCTGCTTGCTTGCTCACATTTTTAATCAGTACTTTCTGCTCAAGTAAACGATTAAATACATCACTTGCATCTTGCTCAAGCATTTTAATTAAAATAAAGTTCGCTTCACTACGATAAGGCGTCACGCCAATTATTGCTGATAGTTGGCCAAACAAAGAGCCGCGTAAAAATCTAATCGTTTCTGCTTGCTCAGCAAATAATTCATAGTGATCAAGAGCAAACTCCATTGTTAACTGGGTTAACAGATTAATATTGTATGGAAGACGAATTTTATTAAGCTCAGCGATTAACTCAGCATTTCCTGCCAACCATCCAAAACGAATTGCTGCTAAACCCAACTTTGATGCTGTTCTAAGTAACACCATATTGTGATTTTTGACTAGGTCATTCGTGAAACTATCTCCTGCAAAAGGACCATAAGCTTCATCAATGACGACTATTCCTTGGCTTTTATCCAAAATAGCTTGGATATCATTTCTACTCCATAAATTACCTGTTGGATTATTAGGATATGCAAGAAACACAAGAGCAGGGTTATATTTTTCAATCGCTTCAAGCATTGCTTCTAAATCTAGCTCATAGTTTTCATCAAGCGGAACTACATGACAACTTACACCAATCATTTCAGCAATCATTTGATACATTGAGAAGCTTGGGCTAACTGTTAGAATACATGCTGCTGGTTTAGCAATTGCTAACACTAATAATTGAATTAATTCATCAGATCCATTACCCAAGAGTAGACCACTATCATCATGCGGACCAAACTGGTGCTTTAACTTCTGTTTTAGTTTTTCAGGATTAGGCTCAGGATAACGATTAATTTGTGCATGACTTATATGCTCCAACCACTTTTTACGCATATTCGCTGGCCAAGCAAATGGATTTTCCATTGCATCTAATTTCACTAATCCAGTTGCATCTTGTACAGCATAAGCTTGCAACTTGTTTAGCTCTGGTCTCAACAGAGATAAGACTTTCCCATCCATATTAACTATTTAACTGAGCCTCTAAATTCGGCAGACTTCGCATGCGCTGTTAATCCCTCACTATGTGCAAGAGTACTAGCAATACCACTAAGTTGTAATGCGCCTTTATTTGAGCAATTTAAAATTGTCATGCGCTTTTGAAAATCGTACACGCCTAATGGTGATGAAAATCTTGCTGTCGCACTGGTAGGTAAAACATGATTCGGCCCAGCACAGTAATCACCAAAAACTTCTGGCGTGTGATGCCCCATAAATACAGCTCCTGCATGCTGAATGCTTTCAAGTAATTTTTCAGGATCGCGCACTGAAAGCTCTAAATGTTCCGGCGCCACTTGATTGCTGATTTTTGCAGCCTGTTCCAAATTATCAACTTTTACATAACAGCCAAAAGCATTAATCGCTTGTTCAATAATTTCTGCACGTTCAAGTGTAGGCAATAATTCATTCATTGCTGACTCAACTTTATTAAGCATTTCTTCTGAGGTTGATAGCAATGTCGTACGCGCTAATACATCATGTTCAGCTTGAGAGAATAAATCCATTGCAATCCATTCAGGATTAGCCGAGTCATCACATATAACTAACACCTCTGATGGACCCGCAATCATATCTATACCAACTTTGCCAAACACCATTCTCTTAGCTGTAGCGACAAAAATATTCCCTGGCCCAACAATTTTATCTACTGGTGGAACTGTTTCTGTTCCGTAAGCAAGGGCAGCCACAGCTTGCGCACCACCAATTCGAAACACTCGATCAACGCCAGCGACAGCTGCTGCTGCAAGTACCGTAGTATTTAATTTCCCATCAGGTGTCGGCGCGACCATGATAATTTCTGGCACACCTGCTACTTTAGCTGGCACAGCATTCATAAGCACTGAAGAGGGATACGCAGCAGTACCACCAGGCACATAAATACCTACACGGTCTAATGGTGTTACACGCTGTCCTAATAGTGAGCCATGTTCATCAGTATATTGCCAAGACTGAAGACGCTGGTGTTCGGCATATTCCTCAACCCTCTTATGTGCTTGTTCTAATGCTACACGTTGAGCAGGATCTATAGATGTTAATGCATCTTGAAGTTGCGCTTGCGATATTTCTAATTGCTGCGCATTGGCTAATTCTAAGCGATCAAATTTATGTGTGAAATCTAATAATGCACTATCACCCTTGGTACGAATCTGAGCAATGATGTCTTGCACAGTGTGCGAGACATCAGACTCATGTTCAGTATTAGCTTCTAGAAAATTAGAAAATTGCGTTTGAAATGATGCTTGTTGAGAATTAAATCGTCGAATTGTAAGCATATAATAGCAATGACCTATCTACGCAGCAGCTGTGTCTTTTACCTGACGACGCACTTGCACCGCTTTAGCAAATTGCTCTAGCAACTGTTCTGTGTCCGCCCAATTGATGCAAGCATCAGTAACACTTTGACCGTAAGTTTCTGCTTTACCATCAACAACATTTTGGCGGCCTTCAACAATATTACTTTCTATCATAATGCCAAAAATTCTCTTCTCACCATTTGACAACTGATTACATATATCAGTACCTACTTCTTTTTGTTTGTCGTGCTGTTTTAAGCTATTAGCATGACTGCAATCCACCATTACACGAGGTGCCAAATTGGCTTTTTCTAGACTTGCACAAGCTTCGCTAATACTTGCTGCATCATAGTTTGTTGATTTGCCACCACGCAAAATCACATGACAATCAGGGTTGCCGGCAGTAGAAAATATGGCTGACTTACCTTCTTTTGTCACCGAAAGGAAATGATGTGGCCGCGTTGCCGAACCAATCGCATCAACCGCCACTTGCAAACCACCATCTGTGGCATTTTTAAATCCAACCGGACAAGATAAACCTGACGCTAATTCTCGATGTACTTGGCTTTCAGTAGTACGAGCACCAATCGCCCCCCAACTGACCAAATCAGCTACATATTGCGGACTTATAAGATCAAGATATTCAGTACCGGCAGGGATACCCATATTATTCAAATCTAACAATAATTCTCTTGCTAGCCGCAAACCTTTGTTGATTTCAAAGCTATTATCTAAATTTGGATCATTGATTAAACCCTTCCACCCTACAGTAGTACGAGGCTTTTCAAAATACACACGCATAATGATAAGTAAGTCATCAGACATCTTATTACGCAACTTTAATAACCGCTGTGCGTAATCTCGTGCTGCATCTGGGTCATGAATAGAGCACGGTCCAACGACTACGACCAAGCGATCATCATCACCATGAAAAACTTTTTGAATTTCTGTACGTGCGGTGTGTACACAGCTAGAAGATTCGTCTGACAGAGGGAACTCTTCAAATACCTGCATCGGGGTACTTACTTCCTTCATTTCTATAATTCGTAGATCGTCAGTTTGGTATTTCATGTTGTTTTTCCTAGTTATCTTATTCTTTTAAATTTCTTCTATCGCTTTACGAAATTGTTCAACAATGTGTTGTATTGTATCAAATCTCACCTTTAAAGACGCTTTATTCGCCACCAGACGAGAACTAATGTCTTCAATATGCTCAAGCGGTTGTAACCCATTTGCACGCAGTGTGTTTCCTGTATCTACTAAATCTACAATTAAATCTGCAAGACCAGTTAACGGCGCCAATTCCATCGAACCATATAACTTAATTATTTCAACTTGCTTTCCTTGCTGAGCAAAATACTGCTGGGCTGAATGCACATATTTTGTCGCTACTTTTAGTCTAGCGCCAGCGTCTGGTAGTTCAGATTTTCCTGCCACCATTAACTTGCATTTGCATATTTGAAGATCAAGTAACTCATACAGACCCTCACCTTGGGTTTCCATCAAGGTGTCCTTGCCTGCAATACCCAAATCAGCGGCTCCATACTGTACATAAGTAGGCACGTCAGTGGCACGAATAACGACTACTCTCACATTTGGATTTTCTGTGTCTATCAGTAACTTACGTGTCTTATTCAAGTCCTCTATGGGTGCCATACCCATTCGCTCAAGTAATGGAACCGTGTCTTCGAGTATTCGACCCTTAGAGATCGCTAGAGTAATTTTACTATTCATATTTCAAGACCATTTACAATATTTGTTAACTGGGAAGTCTTTGTATATTGGCGCCAAGTTGTGCAAGTTTTTCTTCAATACATTCATAACCGCGGTCAATATGGTAAATCCTATCAACAATAGTATCCCCATGAGCAGCAATTCCAGCCAAAATCAAGCTCGCAGAAGCTCGCAAATCAGTCGCCATTACCGGTGCAGAAGTTAAGTGATCGATTCCTATCACTACTGCCGTGTTTCCCTCTACACTGATGTTAGCACCCATTCTTTGTAGCTCTTGGACGTGCATAAATCTATTCTCAAACACTGTTTCCGTAATTGTGCCGGAGCCTTCGGCCACAGCATTCAATGCAGTAAATTGGGCCTGCATATCAGTGGGGAACGCTGGATATGGTGATGTCCTTATATTAACACTCTTGGGTTGATTGCCTTTCATGTCGACCTGAACCCAATCTTCACCGGTATCTACGAATGCACCGCAATCTTCAAGTTTTTGCAGTACGGCATCTAAGGTTCTTGGTGCAGTATGAGTAACCTTCACGCAACCTCGGGAAATTGCACCAGCAACTAAAAATGTTCCTGTCTCTATGCGATCAGGGAGTACAGAATAATTACAGCCTTCTAAACGAGTGACACCATGAATGGTTAAGCAATCAGTACCTATACCTTCAATATTTGCACCCATGGTAGTAAGACAATTGGCTAAATCACTGACTTCAGGCTCACGTGCGGCATTCTCTATAATGGTTGTTCCTTCAGCCAATACTGCAGCCATCATTAAATTTTCAGTACCAGTTACAGTGACACAATCAAGCACTATTCGCGCTCCTCTTAAACGAGAAGCTATAGCTTTTATATATCCACCTTCAACTTCGATATTAGCACCCAGCGCACGCAATCCCTGAATATGTAGATCGACAGGTCTTGTACCAATGGCACATCCACCAGGCAGTGAAACTTCGGCTCTGCCAAAACGCGCTACTAATGGACCCAAAACAAGGATTGAGGCACGCATTGTTTTGACCAAATCGTAAGGAGCAATAAAGTGTTTAATGGTGCTGGCATCAGACTCAATGTTCATACGTTCATCGACTGTCAGTGATACACCCATTTCACCCAACAGCCCCATCGTGGTGGTCACATCTAAAAGGTGTGGCACATTGCCTATGGTCATTGGTGTGTCAGCCAACAGTGAAGCTGCCAGTATAGGTAATACAGCATTTTTAGAACCTGAGGCTCGTACTTTCCCATTCAGTGGCTGGCCACCGGATACTAAGAGTTTTTCCATTAATTTAATCTGATCGAAGAATTTGCGTTGCTAGCTTACAACGCTGAAAGAGAAATAGAAGAATTATCTTACCTGAAGGAAGAATAAAACAGCTTTTCTAATTGATTATTTTCAATAAGCACTGAGAGTTGCTCGGTCACACCTTTTAGTGAAAACTTTTTATCTCTGAAGTTTGCCCAACGCGCCCAAGCAACTAATAAAGCTAAACCCCCACTATCTACTTGCGCAACATTACTAACATCTATACTAATTGATGAGGCTTCCGTTGGTGGGAATAACTTCTTAGACTGCGTCCATAACTCAGGCACTGTCACAGTGGTCAGATTGCTACTGACTCTAAAATTTCCTTCACCTAAGCTTTGCAGTTCATTCATAGAAAAAAGCTTATTAAACTAACCTGCATTAGTTGACTCTAAACGCTTAATCAATGCATCTAGTGATGTCTCACTAATTTCTTGTGAAAAACTAGTACGGAAGTTTTTAATTAAACTCAATCCATCAACCACGAGATCAAACACTTTCCAGGAATCATCTTTTCTGCGAAACACGTAATCAACTTGTAATGGTGTTCCACTGCCAATATCTAAATGGGATTTGACACGATGCCGCTTACCTTTTTGTTCACCTTTAGGAGGAAATACAGTAACTTTTGCATGACCAAAGTCAGCGACCGATTTAGCATATGTTCGAATCAGCATTGACTTGAATTGCTCTATAAATTGCGATCTTTGTTCATCGCTGGCGGTTTTCCAGTGTTTCCCTAAAATTAGCTTACCCATAGACTGCAAATCTATAACCGGCAATATCAATTCATTGATTACACTATTTACATAACCTTCTTCATTTTTAATTCTTTCAGATTGCTCATTAATTATTTGCAATAACTCAGTCGATGTTTGCTCAACAATTTGCTCAGGTGTAAGTTCTTCTGCACCAACCCATGCATTCGAACCAAAAATGGCTAGTATTAAAATTGTAATTAATTTATTCATTAGTTTTCCTTAAGACTTAGCTAGATCCAGCATTAGATATAAATTTACTTATTATTTCCTCTAAAACCACAGCTGACTGGGTAAATTCAATTTCATCCCCATCACTAAGAGTGTCATCTTCTGCTCCAGGTTCCAAGGCTATATACTGTTCCCCTAATAAACCTGCGGTATAAATACTAGCCGCAGTATCAGAGGTAAAATAATCATGATTTTGGTCAACGCGCAATGTCACCTTAGCTTGAAGTCTCTCTGGGTCAAACACAATACCGCTTACCTGACCCACACGAACACCTGAGACAGTAATCGCGGAACGTACTTTTAAGCCACCAATATTCTCGAAATATGCAGTTAGATAGTAGCCTTCCTTAGAAGAACCAGTACCAAAGTTACTTACATTCATTGCCAACATAAATAATGCAGCTCCACCGATCACTACAAATATTCCTACTGCAATTTCCATAAACCTTGTTGTCATAAGCTGTCTCTCAAAATTTTATATGTCACTAAACATCAATGCCGTTAGAATAAAATCAAGCGCCAATACTGCAAGTGCAGAACGTACTACCGTTTTTGTAGTCGCTCGGCTAACTCCCTCAGCCGTGGGTATAGCATCATAACCTTCATATAAAGCAATCCAGTTACAGGCAATCCCAAACACAATACTCTTAATAACGCCGTTAACAATGTCACCTGAAAAATCTACATTGGCTTGCATTTGTGACCAATAAGAACCTGAATCCACTCCTAATAAGCCAACGCCAACAAAATACCCTCCCATAACACCGACAGCACTGAATATCGCCGCTAATAATGGCATGGAAATAATACCCGCCAAAAACCTTGGTGCAATGATTCTACGAATCGGGTCTACAGCCATCATTTCCATTGAGGCTAATTGTTCGGTAGTTTTCATTAAGCCGATTTCCGCAGTTAATGCAGATCCAGCTCGCCCAGCATATAAAAGACCGGTAACCACAGGTCCAAGCTCACGCACTAAAGATAATGCGACAAAAATGCCTAACGACTCTTCAGCGTTAAATTTTGCGAAATTCACATAACCCTGAAGACCAAGCACCATACCGACAAATAGGCCAGACACAGCAATGATGACTAATGACAGCACTCCAACCGAGTATATTTCACGCAATGTCAGACGGAACCTTATTATTGCGACTCCTAGCCCCTCTATTACCCCTATAAAGAATAAGGTTGCGCGACCCATTGACTCAAATACATGTAGCCCTTTTTTGCCTAAATTTTGCAACCAATCCAGCACGCTTACCTACCCACCAATAAATCTTGGATATATTCTGGCGCTGGATAGTGAAATGGCGCTGGCCCATCGGGGTAACCATTTAAAAATTGTTGCACCCATTCAGAGCTACTTTTTCTTAAGCTTGCTGGCGTGCCTGATTCAATAATTTCACCATCGGAAATGACGTATATATAGTCAGCAATTGACAAGGTTTCTTCAACATCATGAGAAACAATGATACTGGTCAAGCCTAATACATTATTTAATTGCTTAATTAACGTAACAATGGTGCCTTTTGTAATAGGGTCCAATCCAGTAAATGGCTCGTCATACATAATCATCATAGGATCAAGCACGATAGCGCGTGCAAGAGCGACTCGGCGTGCCATCCCTCCGGACAACTGACTAGGCATAAGCTTGCGTGCACCTCGCAGTCCTACTGCTTCTAATTTCATCAGGACTAGATCACGGATTATTTGCTCAGGCAACTTGGTATGTTCACGCAGTGGAAAGGCTACATTTTCAAATACATTGATGTCTGTAAGCAGTGCGCCACTTTGAAATAACATCCCCATGCGCTTACGCAGTTCAAATAAAGACGCCCGGCTAATCGCGTTCACATCTTGGCCCTGTATAAAAACTTTCCCTTCTTGAGGCTTAAGTTGACCACCTATTAACTTAAGTAAAGTCGTTTTACCGGTACCGCTAGGCCCCATAAACCCTGTCACTTGCCCGCGACGGATGTCTAGACTCAACCCTTTAAATATTTGATTTGGACCACGCGAGAAATACATGTCGCGTATTTCGACTAGCGGCTCAGAGCCTATATATTCGGAATTATCAGTCATGTGTATTTTTTCAAATCGCAATCATACGTGGTCTATTAGCAATAGTGAATATGGGTAATTATCAATCAACAAATGAGTCAATTTAAAAATGAGCCAAAATTAAAACATGTATAATCGCTGCTTTCTAAACTAATACACATATGACAACTATTATCATTGGCCTGTTAATTGGGTTTGCATTACTTATCTGGAGCGCAGATCGCTTCGTTATAGGCGCAGTAGGCTTAGCAAAATATCTTAATGTTTCCCCTTTGGTCATTGGTGTTGTCATTATAGGCTTTGGCACTTCTGCACCCGAGCTACTTATATCTGGCGTATCCGCATGGCAAGGAAATAGTGGTTTAGCCATTGGTAACGCAGTTGGTTCAAATATTGCCAATATTGCACTAATTCTAGGTGTTACCGCTTTTCTGACGCCTGTATTAGTAGCACGCAAAACTCTGCGGCGAGAGTTCCCACTGCTTTTTGCTGCGATGGGTCTGGCTTGGTTCCTACTATCAGACTTACTCCTTTCTCTCACTGACGCGGCCATTTTACTTACTGCGCTAGTGATTGTAATCGGTTACCTTGCAACGACATCAACCAACTTAGAACAAAAAGACGATACCCACGATTGCTCTGTAGCCATGTGTTTATTCTGGACCGTAGCAGGCTTAGTATTATTACTCATTAGCTCAAATATCTTAGTTTCATCAAGCGTGAAACTCGCACAATTATTCGGCATTTCGGATTTAGTCATCGGCTTGACTATTGTAGCTATAGGCACAAGCCTGCCTGAACTAGCCGCCTCAGTGACGGGTGCTCTAAAACATCATACTGATCTTGCTATTGGTAATGTGCTTGGATCAAATATATTTAATACTTTAGGTGTTATTAGTGTGCCTGGATTTATTAATGCTTACTCCATCCCAGGCGAAGTACTAGCGCGCGATTTCCCTATTATGCTAGGACTGACTATATTCCTACTTGGGTTAGCGTATTTCACCTATAGAGGTAAAGGCATGCATCATTTTAGTGGTATTTTATTGCTACTTTGTTTTATCGGCTTTCAAATAACTTTATATATTCAGAGCGTACAGCATTAAATCATGGTGGAACTAGATACCAAACAAGCAATTGAACTAGCGCGGGCAGTCATCAAAGAAGAAGCTAATGCCGTGCTTGAAATATCCGAGCGTATTGACAATCAGTTTATTAGCGCATGCAACCATTTACTCAATCCAGCAGGCCGCATCGTTGTTCTTGGGATAGGCAAGTCAGGACACATTGGTCGTAAAATTGCAGCGACTCTTGCAAGTACAGGCAGTCCTGCATTTTTTGTTAGTGCTGCAGAGGCTAGTCATGGCGACTTAGGAATGATTGATAAACACGATGTTGCCATCTTGTTATCTAACTCAGGTCAGTCTGAAGAATTATTATCACTATTACCGCCCTTGAAAAGACTTGGCATACCTTTGATTACCTTAACCGGCAACAAACAATCTCAGTTGGCTAAAAATGCCAATGTTAATCTTGATGTATCTGTAAAACATGAAGCTTGCCCTTTAGGGCTTGCACCCACTACGAGCACTATCGCCATGTTGGCTATGGGAGATGCTTTAGCGATTGCACTATTAGACGCGCGCGGCTTCAACGAACAAGATTTTGCTCGCTCTCACCCAGCTGGCAGATTGGGAAAACGGCTATTAATTAAAGTGGCGGACATTATGCATCACGGCGAGGAAATTCCTATTGTTCACGCAGACATGAGCTTAAAACAAGGTTTACTAGAAATGACTAGTAAAGGCCTAGGAATGACAGCTATCACAGATCAAAACAATCTCCTAATTGGCATTTTTACCGATGGAGATTTAAGACGCGTACTTGATACAAACATGGACGTAAATTCTACGCTAATGAAAGATGTAATGACGGCTAATTGCCACACGGCAAGCGATGACCAACTAGCTGCAGAAATATTGGATACAATGCAAAAGCTACGTATTAATTCCATACCCGTAGTTAATAGTAACAACGAACTTATAGGCGCCCTAAATATGCACGATCTACTTAGCGCTGGAGTTATTTAATCAACTAAAATTATCAACGTGGAAATACAAGCTTTAAATAAAGCCGCTGCAAGCATACAAATGGTTGTATTTGATGTTGACGGTGTGTTCACAGACGGCCGCATCTGGATTAATCATTTAGGTGAAGAAACAAAATCATTTCATGTTCGTGATGGCCATGGTGTACGTATGCTAATTCACTACGGTGTTCATGTTGCAGTTCTTTCAGGTAGAGAATCAAAAGCGGTTGATGTCCGTATGAAAGAACTTGGAATCACTGATGTATTGCAAGGACAAATAGACAAACGCACTGCATTCACTGAGTTGACTAATAAGAATGATTTACCCGTCGAACAAGTCGCATTTGTAGGCGATGACATTATCGATGTACCTGCGATGCAACTGGCTGGGCTGTCTTTTGCGGTAGCAGACGCCCACCAATGGGTAAAATCTCATGCTGATCATATTACTGAAAAAACTGGAGGTCACGGAGCAGTAAGAGAAGTATGTGAACTGATTCTTGATTCAAAGGGTCTACTAACTGAAGCACTCAACTACAATGTAACGCAATAAGCGATAGATAATTCAAACAAATAAACCAGTCATAATGATTAAACTTTTATTAATAATACTATCACTTGCCTCCATCATAATAGTAGCGGCTAGTTATTTAATGACGGTTGAAACAAACTATAGCAGCCAATTACAAAATAGTCCTGAGCAACAACATTACACTCATAAATTTAAAGGCTTTGCACTGACAAACACTAATGACTCAGGCAATGCACAGTCAATAATTCAAGCACCAAGCACGCAATTGCTAGTAGGCGAACAAAAAACACTAATGGATTCACCCACAATAACCATGTACCGTGACCAACAAGCACCTATTGTAATAACAGCAGTTTCTGCCGAAATTCTGCACCAGCAGAATATGACTATATTAATCGATGATGTAAAAGTTTCTATGCCGGACCAACGCAATAACAACATAGTCCTGACAACAGAACAACTATCTTTGGACAATGTCACACAAAGCGCCAAAACTACTCTTCCCGCGACAATTATTCACGGCAAAGGTAATATGCATGGCACTGGGTTTGAATTTAATCCGCACACTCAAACAATGAAATTTTTAAAAGATGTACGTGGCATATATGAACGCTAAAATATTTTTATTCATCGCTCTATTAGTCTCTTTATGCGCGCTTCAAAACGCAATTGCACGCTCTGATGATAGTGAAAAGCCAATTCATATAACTGCTGATTCAGCAGAGCTAAATGAAAAATCAGGAGTAAGTATTTACCGCGGCGATGTCAAGATGGTGCAAGGTACTACTATTTTACGCGGGGACATAATTACTGTGTATACATCAAATAATGAGGTAGACAAAATGATTTCTGTTGGTGATTTAGCTACCTATCAAGAAACTACAGATGATGGCGATATAGTTTATGCGGAATCTGAAGAGATGATTCACAATGGCGGAGAGAAAAAAATAGAATTGTTCCGGCGCGGTAAAATAACTCAAGCAGGAAATGTAATTCGAAGTGACTACATTCTCTATTTGACAGAAGAAGGTTTAATAGACACTGGAACCAAAAAAGACCGCATTGAAATAACTATCCAACCCAAATCTAAAGACAATGCAGACAAATAACCGTCTATGGGCCGAGCAACTCGCTAAAACTTATAAAAAACGTCAGGTTGTTCAAGGCGTCAACATACAAGTAAATAGTGGCGAGATCGTGGGCTTGCTGGGGCCTAATGGCGCTGGCAAAACAACTACTTTCTATATGATTGTAGGCTTAGTTCAGTCTGATGCAGGTAGCATTGGATTAAACAACCAAGACTTAACAAAATTGCCGATGCATGCTCGTGCACAACAAGGTGTCGGATACTTACCACAAGAAGCTTCTGTTTTTCGTGGTCTAACTGTTGAAGAGAATATTCTTGCTGTTTTGCAATTAAGAAAAGATGCACAAAAACAAATGCAGCGAGAAATTTGTGATCGTTTATTACAAGACTTGCAAATAGAACATATTAGAAACAGTAAAGGATTTAGTTTATCTGGCGGTGAACGTAGACGTGTTGAAATCGCACGTGCTTTGGCAATTCAACCTCAATTCATTTTATTAGACGAACCTTTCGCAGGCGTAGATCCTATTTCAGTTATGGATATTCAACGCTTATTAAAACAGCTGACGGAGCGTGGTATTGGCTTACTAATCACTGATCACAATGTGCGCGAAACGCTTGGTATATGTTCACGTGCATACATTCTTAATCAAGGTCAAATCATTGCAGAAGGCACTCCTGACCATTTATTAAATGATCAACAAGTTCGCGAAGTCTATTTAGGTTCCGAGTTTCAACTTTAGATATATACAAAACGTATGCAAGTCACACTTGGTCGGTTTAACTTTAGCTCTAATCACCTAGCCACGCTTCTCAAAACAATCTTTTTGTGTAACTATCCAATCATAAATTAAGCAATAATTAAGCCAATTATTAATGCTCAAACCAAGCCTCCAACTTCGTGTCGGCCAATCACTGTCGATGACGCCTCAATTGCAGCAAGCGATTAAGCTTCTGCAACTTTCTTCTTTGGAGCTACAGCAAGAAATTCAACAGATTTTCGAAACCAACCCTATGTTGGAAAGAGAGGAAGAATCTGCGCCGAGTAATCAAGAAACAACTGAAAAAAATGAGGATGAATCATCAAATGATTCTGCTGAGCAAGATATTACTGCTACAAAAGAACAGATCTCAGATGATTTACCAATTGATAGTAACTGGGAGGATATTTACCAAGCTTCTAATGTATATAGCGAAACACCTCATGAACCTTCGCGTGATGTATATGAAAATGAAAGCGGGTCTAGTAACTCACTTCAACAGCACCTGCTTCAACAAATCTCTTTAATTAATCTTACTGACGTTGATCGCATCATCGGCATTACTCTGATTGATGAAATTGATAATGACGGTTACTTGACAGACAGCATTGAAAATATCCATCAAGGTTTAATTGAAACATTCCCAGAATTGGAGCTAGATGAAGTTGAGGCAGTTTTACATTTAATTCAATTTTTAGATCCTATTGGGACTGGTGCAAAAGATCTATCTGAGTGCTTAGGTATTCAACTGCGCACTTTACGAGCAGATACACCACACCTAGAATCAGCTATCGGTGTTGTAAAAAATTATATTGATGCCTTAGGCAGCCGTAATACAAAGTTAATACAACGGCGAATGGATTTGTCTGAAGCAGAACTACAAGCAACAATAGAATTAATTCAGTCACTTAACCCTCGCCCTGGCGCACAAATTTCTAGCAGTAGCCCAGAATATGTAGTGCCTGATGTTTCTGTTGTAAAACGTGGCAGCTCATGGAGGGTAGAGTTAAATACTGATATCGCACCGAAACTTCGTATTAATAATACTTATGCCAATCTTATTAAGCGCGCAGATAGCAGTACTGACAATAATTACATGCGCACACAGCTTCAAGAAGCACGCTGGTTTATAAAAAGTTTGCACAGCCGTAATGAAACATTGCTGCGCGTCGCTATATCTATCATTGAACATCAGCGCAAGTTTCTTGACTATGGTCCTGAGGCAATGAAACCATTAGTATTGCGCGATATAGCAGAAGAACTAGAACTCCATGAATCAACCGTCTCGCGTGTAACGACAAACAAATACATGCACACACCACGAGGTATTTATGAGTTTAAATATTTCTTCTCTAGTCATGTGGGCACTGCCGATGGAGGGGTATGTTCTGCTACCGCCATCCGCGCCATGATTAAAAAGCTTATTGAAGAAGAGAATAATGCTAAACCTTTAAGTGATAGCAAGATTGCCAAAATGCTTGACGAAAAAGGCATCAATGTCGCACGTCGCACGGTAGCCAAATATCGTGAGGCTTTATCCATCCCTCCTTCGAATGAGCGCAAGCAACTGTAATTTATTAAATTTTCTGCCTTTTTAGCCGATAGTACCGTTCATATACTCAGTCAAAATAATCGACATTGCCCACACATTAGACCGCCTTGTTACGCTATGATTGAGCTACAACATGGAAAACAGCACATTCAATATGTGTTCATAACTGCCCAAAAAATGCAACTGGAATTGCTTGCAGAAGGGGGTTATAAAGAAGCTGAGAAACAAATAATTAAATAACAATTCACGGAGGGATAAATGCAAATAGAATTAACTGGTCACCATCTTGATATTACTCCCGCAATACGAAATTTTGTTAATGAAAAATTCAAACGTCTAGAAAGACACTTCGATCACGTAATCAATACACACGTAGTATTATCCGTAGAAAAAGTTCGCCACCAAGCTGAAGCTTCTATGCTAGTCAGCCGGAATAAAATTTTTGCGAATGCAACAGCAGATGACATGTATGTTGCTATTGACGACCTAATCGACAAACTTGATCGACAAATTGTTAAGCACAAAGAAAAAATCAAAGACCATCATAACGAAGAAGGCGCACATAGAAATCTCGTTTAACGTGATTTATGCTTAACTACTACCATGGAAAACGCATCACTAGCTCGCTACCTTGACGCAAGTCGAATTTTACTACTAAAAGATGTTAGTAGTAAAAAACGCGTGTTCGAGTTGCTTGGCGAATTGCTAGCCGAAGGTCTAGATGAAGTACAAGCAACTCAAGTGAGCACTGGCTTGCAAGCACGTGAACGCTTAGGAACAACTGCATTAGGCGAAGGTGTAGCAATCCCACACTGCCGCATTGACAATATTGAGGAAATTCGTAGCGCTGTCATCAAATTTGAAGATCCAGTTGACTTTGACGCGCCAGATGAACAGAAAGTATCATTATTTTACGCGCTGTTAGTTCCAGATGAGGCCACTGATGAACATTTAAAAACACTAGCCTCTCTCGCAGAGTTCTTATCTGAGCAAAAGAATCGTAATCAGCTTCGAAACTGTACTTCTGCTAAAGAATTACTGGATATTTTTGCTAAAACTTCGGACAAGCATGCCGCATAATACTGGCACTTAGCAGCCACTACGCCTAGACTTCCAACAGCACCCATACAATGTTTGCGTAGCATGCCAGAAAACACCACACCAGAGTCAATTCTAGACTCACTAAGCAAAGAGTTAGAACTCTCTATCTGGTATGGAGAACAATATATCAATCACCCTTTCTCGCATCATAGTTTTAGTGATGACTCCGCTACACTGGTTGGCTACTTTAATTTAATCCATTCCAATCAGGCGCAGGTATTGGGTAAAGTAGAGTCAAACTATCTTCAATCATTGGGAAATCAAGAAAAGCATAAAGCATATCAGCGATTATTTGGCTCTGACACTATTGCTATATTTTTTACTGACGGCTTAATGCCGCCAATAGAACTAAAAACATTTGTTGACCAATATAAAATCCCAGTATTTTGCTCGTCTTTATCTTCTACAGAAATTATCACGCACTTACGCTATTTCTTATCGCGGGCATTAGCTGACAAAGTAATTTTACATGGCGTGTTTATGGAAGTAATCAGCCTAGGGGTGATGCTAACTGGCGAAAGCGGCTTAGGTAAAAGCGAACTAGCATTAGAATTGGTCACACGTGGTCACAGGTTAATTGCTGATGACGCACCTGAGTTTATGCGTATTGCTCCAGATATTGTAGTTGGTTCATGCCCACTATTACTAAGAGATTTTTTAGAAGTACGCGGTTTAGGTGTACTCAACATTCGTGAAATGTATGGTGACAGCTCAATTAAATTCAGCAAATACCTTCGCTTAATCATTCATCTCACCGCCATGCAATCAATACCAAAATCTGAAGATCGGCTTGCTACGCCTCAATTAACCAAAAATGTGTTGGGCCTAGAAATTCCTGTGATTCGTCTACCCGTTGCAGCAGGACGAAACCTTGCGGTAATGACAGAAGCCGCAGTGCGTAATCATTTATTAATGATCAAAGGCTATAGTGCAGCAGATGATTTCATCGACCGCCAACAAAAATCTATCCAGCAAGATTCATTATGAGGATATTAATTATTACCGGTCTTTCCGGCTCAGGCAAATCTGTTGCACTAAATACACTAGAAGACGATGACTTTTATTGCGTGGATAATTTGCCTGTAGAGTTATTACCTACATTTATCGAGCAATGTTTAAAAGAAGAAAAACCCTATCATGAAAAAATTGCTGTCGGCATAGACTCTAGAGCAGGAAATGAAAGTATCGACAACCTTATTGATATCGTGCAAAATTTTAAAAACGATAATATTCCACTGGAAGTTTTGTTTTTCAGTGCTGAAATTAATACACTGATTAAAAGATTTAGCGAGACACGACGCAAACACCCACTTACTACAAACGATATCCCGCTAATAAAAGCGATACACCTAGAAAAAGAACTGCTCAGCAAAATTGCCGACTATGCAGACCTTAACGTCGACACAACTAAAACTAATGTCAGGCAGCTACGCACTTTAATCAACCAAGTAGTTATCGAAAAATCATCTACCGAGTTAACAATTATTCTTCAATCGTTCGGTTTTAAACATGGGATACCTAACGATACTGACTTTATGTTTGACGTGCGTTGTTTGCCCAACCCTTATTGGCAGCCCAATCTGCGAAACTTATCAGGCAAAGATACTGCAGTGATGAATTACTTAGGTTCATATCCCGAAGTTGATAGCATGATAAAATCAATTATAGAATTTATGGAAAAATGGATTCCATTATTTGAAGAAGAAAACAGAAGTTATCTCACAATATCCATTGGTTGTACTGGGGGCCATCACCGCTCCGTATACTGCATCAACCAAGTTGCGCACGAATTGGGAAATAAGATGCAACAACCCATTACCGTTAGACATAGGGAATTTGAATAGAAAGTCATGCCAGTAGGAATACTCATTATCACTCACGGAGAGATGGGCGAGGAGTTACTTGCCACAGCAAGATCCACCCTGGGAGGCTCACTACCTTTGAATTGCAGGGCACTATCTGTGTCCCCCAATTGTGACCCAGACTCTCAACATAAGAAGGCTGAAGCCATGTTAGCTTCCGTTAATGATGGAAGTGGCGTGCTGATACTGACTGATATGTTTGGCTCAACCCCAAGCAACATCGCCAATGGACTTAAAAATCTTCAAGACGTAGAAGTAATCGCAGGGATTAATTTACCCATGTTTATCCGCATACTAAATTATTCTAGCTTATCATTGTCGGAGATGACGGAAAAAGCATTATCCGGCGGGCATGACGGGATCATTTTATGCGAACAAAAAGCAACGAATCATGATTGAAGATCAAGCAACTATTTGTAACAAACTAGGATTACATGCGCGTGCAGCCGCAAAATTTGTCGCGACCGCTAGTGGATTCGAATCTGAAATTGAAATTGAAAAAGATGGTAAACGTGTTAATGGTAAAAGCATAATGGGCGTCATGATGCTAGCGGCCAGCAAAGGAACTAACATTACACTCTTCATAGAAGGTCACGATGCTGAAGATGCTATGATAAAAATCAAACAACTAATCGATTCCCGCTTCGGCGAAGATGAATAACATATAACAGATACATATGGCATTAATTATTAGTGGATTAGGCGTATCAAGAGGCATTGCAATTGGCAATGTGCACTTGTTGCTACGCAGCTCACTTGAAGTATATGAGCGCACCCTTCACCCTGATGAAGTTAATGCAGAAATAAAACGATTTAAATCTGCAGTTGACCGCGCTGGAAAACAATTACGTAAGATTCAAGATTCTATCCCCTCAGAAGCACCGCAAGAAGTCGCCTCTTTCATTGAGTCACATTTACTAATGTTAAATGATTCAATGTTATCTAAAGCACCTATCGACATCATTAAAGAAGTTTACTGTAATGCTGAGTGGGCACTGAAAATACAACGCGACAAATTAGTTGCTGTGTTTGAACAAATGGAAGATGAATATTTACAAACACGACAAAATGACATTGATCATGTTATCAATCTCATCCAAAAAATGTTGTTTGACCATCAGTATGAAGTTGAAAAAGAAATTCAAACGTTACGTGGTTCTATTATTGTTGCTGACGATTTAACACCAGCAGACACCGTAGTACTGCAACATCAAAACATCGCTGGCTTCATTACCGAGCTAGGCGGACCATTGTCTCACACGGCTATCATCGCTCGCAGTCTTGGCATTCCTGCCATAGTAGGCATGCAAGATGCACGCTTGTTATTAAAAGAAAATGAGCAAATCATCATTGATGGTACAGAAGGCATGGTACTTGCCGGTGTCGACGACAAGACCATCAAGGAATACAAGAGAAAACAAAAAGAAGAAAGAGATGAACGCAGAAAGTTAGAATCATTACGTGATGTTAAAGCCAAGACAAAAGATGGTGTGGCAATTAACCTGCAAGCCAATATTGAACTCACTGACGATGTTAAAGCTCTTAAACATAGTGGCGCGCAAGGTGTAGGCTTATACAGAACTGAATTTTTATATATTGATCGTGACGAACCTGCTTCGGAAACTGAGCAGCTTAATGCTTATAAAAAAGTTATACGTGCACTCAAAGGCCAACCAGTAACCATTCGCACACTAGATCTTGGCGCAGAAAAAGAATTCGACCCCAAATACAAAGGTCCACTGGTGCAAAATCCCGCCTTAGGACTGCGCGGATTAAGACGCTCTCTTAAAGACACTGAACTATTTAAGTTACAGTTACGCGCTATCTTACGGGCATCAATTATTGGGCCAGTGCGCATTATGTTTCCAATGATAACCAGTCATGAAGAATTAATGATGGCATTGTCCGTGCTTGATCAAGCTAAGCGTGAGCTTAAAGAAGAAGACAAAGAGTTTGACAACGAAATTCCTGTCGGCATTATGATAGAAGTACCTGCCGCCGCGTTAGTGGCTGCACGTTTTGCCAAGCAACTTGACTTCTTATCCATAGGCACCAATGATTTAATTCAATATACGCTAGCGATTGATCGTATCGACGAATCTGTCAATTATTTATATGACCCTTTGCATCCTGCTGTATTGAAGCTTATCCAGCTTACATTACAAGCAGGTAAGCGAGCCAAGATCCCTGTATCTATGTGTGGTGAAATGGCCGGGGACCCTAGATATACGCGTTTACTTCTGGGTCTAGGTCTAAGAGATTTTAGCGCACACCCTGCGACTATATTGGATGTAAAGTCAGTGATAAATTCAAGCCACGTTAAAAAACTAGAGCCTCAGTGTAAACGAATTCTCAGCGCCGCCACTCGCCCAGACAAGATTCACGAGCTCATTGATCAATTAAATCATTAGTCCACCTTTCTAATATGACAGCAGTCACATACCGACTGTGCAATATTTAAACGCCAATAATTTATAAATCGTTTTTTGCATTCGCTTTACTAACGGGTACACTTGTTCGAATCTATGCACTAGAAGTGCAATTAAGGATTCGAAATGCCAGAAACACAAGCACGTGACAATCTTCAAGTCATCACAGAAGCGCTAAATTCAGGCGAAATGCAACGTGCTGGACGTATATTAAATGCATTCCACCCCGCAGAAATTGCTCACCTGTTGGAATCGTTACCTCAATCGCAACGCATGTTCATTTGGAATATGTTGGATCATGATGATGATGGTGAAATCTTACTTCACGTAGTAGATGAAGTTCGTAGCGGCCTTATCGAGGTCATGAATAAAGAGCAGCTAATCTCAGCAACAGAAGGGCTCGATCTCGATGACTTAGCCGATTTATTAGCGGATCTTCCAAGTGCAGTCACTGATACCGCACTTAACAACTTAGATATCAGCGATCGCCAGCGACTTGAATCAGTACTGTCATTTGATGAAGATAGTGCGGGCGGTCTCATGAATACTGATACCGTTACTGTACGTAAAGAAATTAGTCTAGATGTGGTATTAAGATATTTACGCTCGCGCAAAAATCTTCCTGCGCATACTGATAGTTTATTTGTCGTTGATCGTTATGAAAAATACATAGGCACTCTCACCCTTGCCGACGTGCTCACCCATGACACATCTACTATTGTTCAGGATCTATTACAAGAAAACATTGAGCCCATATCAGTTAACGACAGTGCTACAGATGTGGCTCATACATTCGAACACCTGGATTTAATTTCAGCACCAGTAATTGACGATAATCAAAAACTACTCGGTCGCATTACTATTGATGATGTGGTCGACGTTATTCGTGAAGAAGGCGAACACTCAATCATGAGTATGGCCGGTTTAACTGAAGAAGAAGACTTATTTGCTCCAGTGACCAAATCAACACGTCGCCGTGCATTATGGCTGGGAGTCAATATGCTTACAGCATTTTTAGCTGCCTGGGTAATTAGTTTATTTCAACATACTCTTGAACAAATTATTGTTCTTGCAGTCCTCATCCCCGTTGTTGCCAGCATGGGAGGTATTGCCGGCAGCCAAACACTCACACTAGTAATTCGAGGACTGGCGCTAAAACAAATTGGTAAAGCCAACTCAAAAATTTTATTAATAAGAGAACTTGGTATAGGAGTTCTTAACGGCTTATTATGGTCTTTGATTGTCGCCATAATAGCCATTCTATGGTTCCAAGATTTTCAGCTTGGCTGGATTATCGCACTCGCGATGATGGCAAATTTAGTGTGCGCTGGTTTAGCCGGTGTATTGATACCAATAGCATTGAGAAAATATGGTATCGACCCTGCACTTGCTGGCGGCGTCATGCTTACAACAATTACTGATGTTGTTGGCATTTTTGCTTTTCTTGGTCTGGCGACATGGCTACTTTTATAACTTGCTAAAAATTAATTGCTACATACCAAGGCAACATAATGAAGAAACTAAAAAATGAAAAAGAATTAGTTAAAAAAGCAATTGCTGCTGGAGTTAAGTATGGTGAAGATAGAGGTGTAGTAGAGTTTGAAGCGACTGACTCCGCCAGTGAAAAAATAGAATATATTTATCGTTTGCTAGTACACGACAAGGTAATACAAGCAATTCCTCAAGATCAAATTTCACAGCAATCTATGCGCCATCGATTAGCAATCTGGGCATCGAAACTGGATTAGCTAGGTGCTGATGACTGTATCTAATTCACTCAAAGATTTGATTTCGCTATCTGCAACATAAGGAAGTCTTTCAGGTGTACGCTCATTTCTATTAACCCAAACCGTATGGAATCCATAAGAAACAGCACCAACTATATCCCAAGAGTTTGACGATACAAAAGCAATTTTACTAGCCGGCAATCCAAGCTGCTGCTCAACATATTCATAAACTACTGGTGCAGGTTTAAATGCATGCACCTGTTCTGTTGAAAATATACGTCCCAACAAGTGCCCTATATTGGCATTCTTTAATTCACTGGTTAGAGATTTTGGTGCACCATTTGATAATACAGCGGTAACAATTTTTTTATTATTCAGACTTGCTAATGCATCGCTGGCATCTGAAAAACTTTCGAGCTTAGAATGGGACTGTAAAATATTTTCCTTAACGCCCTCATCTTTAACACCATATACATCGCACGCAAAATCTAAGGCATATTTACGTATCTTGTCGTAACTAGTGTGGCGATTCATCAAACTTAGCTGGGACGAATACTGCAAACGCTTCGACCTCCATAGCTTGAAAATAACTAAAGCGTTTTCTCCTAGTTGATCTTTATATTGTTCAAATGGAAGATAAGTATCTAATAGCGTTCCATAAGCATTAAAAACACAAGCTTTAATTTTTTTCATAGCTTAGTCCTTTATTATGAGCTTACAAACACCCTAATCTCATGCAGAATTAATTGCAATCAAATAAAAAAGACTTATATTTAATACATGCAGAATTATATTGCGGCTTAAAATATAAGCGCAACTGTGTTGATAATCTTATCTAGATGATTTAGATTTGACTGTTGTAACTTACGTGCAGGCATACAACAAATTCTCTAGGCCTTAGGAAGAGTAACCCCTGTCTGCCCTTGATATTTCCCACCACGATCTTTGTAAGACGTTTCACATTCTTCATCAGATTCAAAAAACAGCATTTGAGCAACTCCTTCGTTAGCGTAAATTTTTGCAGGTAATGGAGTAGTGTTAGAAAACTCTAAAGTGACGTGACCTTCCCATTCAGGCTCCAGAGGGGTGACATTCACAATTATGCCGCATCGTGCATAGGTAGACTTACCCAAGCAAACTGTCAAAACTGATCTAGGAATACGAAAGTATTCGACAGTGCTAGCAAGTGCAAATGAATTAGGAGGAATAATACAAACATCTCCTTCAAAATCGACGAAACTTTCTGGGTTAAATGCTTTGGGATCTACGACGGCAGAGTTTATATTTGTGAAAATCTTAAAGTGATTTGAGCAACGCACATCGTACCCATAGCTAGAAGTGCCATAGGAAATAATTTTTTCATCGTTGACTTGTTTTACTTGACCATCAACAAAAGGTTCTATCATTTTTTGCTGGTCAACCATTCGCCGAATCCAGCGATCAGATTTAATCGACATAAAGTTTAATTATTTAAATGGCGATACAAATGGCAATTTAAAATCGCCTTGTTTAGAAAATGGAATAGGGTAATTAAATATAGAAGTCTTGATATTACCTTTAACATTGTAATCAGCATTTCCTGTCCTCAACACTTCTGGTAATGCTTCGATAATACCAAGGTAAGATAATCTAACAGGCAACGCAATTGTCTCGCGGCCAAAGGCAGGCACAGAAATAGAGTTGTCATCTTGTCCGGTGACTAATTTATTCCCAGACACAAATAATTCGTAACTCAGCCCACGTGCACTCAAACTAGTATCGTTGGGATTATCAATATCTAATGTAACAATGGCATCAATTCCACCCAGAGTAGCATCAGTTATTTCTAAACCACGGACTTGAACTTTTGGTTCAATGAGTGGCTTTGATAAAGGTCCCGAGCACCCTACAAGAAGCAGTATGATGCACAATAGGCTAGAGACAGCACGAAACATTAAGTGACCCCTTATAGTTATTATGTATTCTGAATAACAATCTTAGGGAATTTAGCACTATAGTCTTTACTTTTCACCGCTAATTTAGCTGCTGTTTTGCGTGCAATCTCTTTGTAAATCTCGCTCACACGACTATCAGGTGTCGCAATTACGGTTGGCTCACCTCCATCGACTTGCTGACGAATACTCATATCCAACGGCAGTTTACCGAGCAAGTCTACATCGCTTTCATCAGCCATCTTCTCACCACCTCCAGCACCAAAAATAGCTTCTTCATGACCGCATTGGCTACAGATGTGCAAACTCATATTCTCGACCACGCCTAGAACAGGCACTTCAACCTTCTCAAACATCTTCAAACCTTTGCGCGCATCTAACAAGGCAATGTCTTGAGGTGTTGTCACAATCACAGCACCACTTACAGGAATTTTTTGCGCCAGAGTTAACTGCACATCACCAGTACCTGGTGGTAAATCAACCACTAAGTAATCCACATCTCTCCAACGCGTGTCATTTAGTAACTGCTCAAGCGCTTGCGTTACCATTGGTCCTCTCCAAATCATGGGAGTTTCCTCATCGATTAAGAAGCCAATCGACATTGCTTGAATACCATGGCCCATCATTGGCTCAAGACTTTTACCATCACTCGATTCTGGCTGGCCAGACACTCCCAGCATGCGGGGCTGACTGGGGCCATAAATATCTGCATCAAGAATACCTACATTTGCGCCTTCTGCCGCAAGTGCTAATGCTAAATTTACTGCGGTGGTAGATTTGCCTACACCACCTTTACCTGATGCCACGGCAATAACATTCTTAATGTTTTCCATCGGCTTAAGGCTTTTCTGTACTGCGTGAGCCTGAATATTCCAACCAATAACAATATCAACATCCTTAACACCCTCTAACTTACTCACCTCGGTGCCAATTTTTTCAGAGATTTCCTCAATCATGCTCTTAGCCGGATAGCCAAGCTCAATCGTTATGGTGACTTTATCGCCATCCACATTGATGTCTTTTACCCATTTAGCAGCAACAAAATTCTTGCCTACATTAGGGTCTTCTATGGTCTTTAGGGTGTCTTCTACTTGCTGTGGGCTAACGCTTGCCATTGGGTGAATCCTCTTGGTAACTAATTTTCTAAAAATGGCGTGCAGTTAAACACTCCAGCAGGCCTATTCCTAGCTCCTGATTGAGATATTAGTGCTAGTTGTAATGTATCTAGCCGCACTTTTACTAAGCTGGTAAGGTACGCCCTCATCAAGCAAATTGTTCTGTAAACTCGTGAATAATCGAAGAATTTTAGTTACTAGCGCCTTACCCTATGCGAATGGCTCTATCCACTTAGGGCATCTCGTCGAATACATACAAACGGATGTATGGGCGCGCTTTCAGAAAATGTGTGGCCACCAGTGCATCTACGTATGTGCTGACGATGCTCATGGAACTCCAATCATGATTCGTGCCCAACAGGAAGAGATAACACCCGAGGAGCTGATTGCCAAAACCAAACAAGAGCATGAGCAGGATTTTGCCGATTTCCTCGTCGATTTTGATAATTTCCACAGTACACATTCAGAAGAAAATAAATACTTTGCAACTAGCATATTTAAAGCTCTGCAAAGTAACGGTTATATCAGCACTAAAACAGTCACCGATTTATTCGATCCTATAGAAAAAGTATTTTTACCTGATCGCTTTGTACGGGGTACCTGCCCAAAATGTAAAACGGAAGATCAGTATGGCGATAACTGCGAGGCATGTGGTGCAACTTATACTCCATCAGATTTGATCAACCCGCGCTCTGCACTTAGTGGAGCGGAACCGATAGAAAAAGAAAATCTGCATTATTTTTTTAAACTCAGCACCTTAGAATCTGCGTTAAAAAAGTGGACACAATCAGGCAGTCTACAACCAGAAATTGCCAATAAAATTTCCGAATGGTTTGAAGATGGACTACAAGATTGGGACATCTCCCGCGACGCACCATATTTTGGTTTTGAAATCCCTGATGCACCTGGTAAATATTTTTATGTGTGGTTAGATGCTCCGATAGGTTACATGGCTAGCTTCAAGAATTATTGCGATCGGACTGGTGAAGATTTCAATTCTTTTTGGAAACCCGACAGTGATACCGAGCTATATCATTTTATAGGGAAAGATATTGCTTACTTCCATACTTTATTTTGGCCGGCAACATTAATGGGTTCAGGATGGCGTACACCTACTAGCGTTTACTGTCATGGCTTCTTAACCGTCAACGGACAAAAAATGTCTAAGTCACGCGGTACATTTATTAAAGCGCGTACTTACTTAAATCATTTGCAGCCTGAGTACTTACGTTATTACTTTGCTGCAAAATTAAACGATGGTGTTTCTGATATTGATTTAAATCTTGAAGACTTTCAACAACGCGTCAACAGTGATGTAGTCGGTAAGTTAGTCAACATTGCCAGTCGCTGTGCGGGCTTTATATATAAAAAGTTTGATGCGAAGCTGACAGACAATATTATCGTTAAAGATGGAGAGGGAACTTACCACGCAGCTGTAAACCGTAGCGATGCCATCAAAGAGTGTTATGAAAATCGAAAATACTCAGAGGCCATACGAATTATCATGGCCATTGCAGATACAGCAAATCAGGTGATCGATAAAAACAAACCCTGGGAGCGCATTAAAGATGAGGCAAATAGAGAAGAAGTCCACCAAGTATGTAGCTTTGGTATTAACATGTTTCATTTACTAATTGGATACTTAAAGCCTGTCATGCCGCAGCTTGCAGAAAAGTCTGAAGCATTTCTTAATACCGAAATCACCTGGAGTGACTTAGCTGATGGAGATCCTTTTCCTGCAGGTCACACAATTAACAAATTTAAACCTTTAATCACTCGCATCGAAAAAGACGTGGTGGACGCCATGATAGAAGAATCCAAACAAGACGCCGCACCTAAAGCGAGCGATCCTATTAGCGATGAAATCTCATTTGATGATTTTACAAAATTGGATTTACGTATTGCACGTATAGCAAAAGCACAGCATGTCGAGGGAGCAGATAAGCTATTGCAACTCACTTTAGACCTTGGGGAACCAACTGGTGGTATACAAAAGAATGTATTCGCCGGCATTAAAAGTGCATATAAGCCTGAAGACTTGGAGGGCAAACTCGTCGTCATGGTAGCCAACCTTAAAGCTCGCAAAATGCGTTTTGGTTTATCTGAAGGCATGGTACTTGCTGCCAGCGGTAGTGACAGCGGATTATTTGTAATTCATCCTGACGATGGCGCCACACCAGGCATGCGAGTCAAATAGTATTTAATGTATGGAATCAAACGCGATCTCATATAGCAAAACTCTTGCTGTTATTGATGAAGACCGCTGCATTGGTTGCACACTATGTATTAAAGCCTGTCCATTTGATGCCATCTTAGGCGCATCAAAACAACTCCATAGTGTTATTAATCAATTTTGTACTGGTTGCAAATTATGCATTAAGCCATGCCCTGTTGATTGCATTTCAATGCAGTCTAATTTCGTACTAGATAATGTAGAACCTTTGGCTCCTCTTTTCACTGAACACAAACCTTGTATTCATTGCGACGACTGCGTTCCTGTCTGCCCAAGCAAATTAGATCCAGACTCTTTATATGCAAACATCCGTAACAAGAAATTCCATCAAGCAGAAAAAGATTCATTAACTGCATGCACACAATGCGGCGAATGCGATAAGGTATGTCCAAGCAATATTCCACTTTCTCAGACATTCGCTTATGGCATAAATATGCTGAAATACAAAACTGCGAAGAAAATGTTTACTCGTGAAAGTAAGCAGCGCATAAAAATTCGTGATCAACGATTAGCAAACAAGAAATTCCAGCAACTTGCTTTTTTATCTAACAAGAAACATGAACTCGCTGATAAACTACAAGCACTAAAGAATTCCACTTTAGAAAAATAATTATTCATATTTAATGTGAACAAGACCAAACGCACACAAATATTTACTCGCTTACGCGAGTTGAACCCACATCCCACGACAGAACTTAACTTTAGTAATGAGTTTGAATTACTCATTGCAGTAATTCTTTCTGCACAGGCGACAGACATCAGTGTTAATAAAGCTATTGGCCCACTATACAAAGTCGCCAATACTCCAGATGCAATTTATAAATTAGGCGAGAAAAAATTAAAAACTTATGTGAAAACGATTGGGCTATATAACACTAAAGCCAAGAATATTATTAAAACATGTAAGATTTTAATTGATGAACATTCAAGCCAGGTACCTGAAGACCGTCGAGCACTTGAAGCCTTGCCCGGTGTTGGCCGCAAAACAGCCAATGTGGTACTAAATACTGCTTTTGGCCATCCCACGATCGCGGTAGATACACACATATACAGAGTGTCTAATAGAACCGGTATTGCTCCAGGAAATAACGTTTTGGAAGTTGAGAAACGCCTAGTAAGACTAGTGCCTGAAGAATTTAAGCGTGATGCTCACCACTGGCTGATACTACATGGACGTTATACATGCATTGCGCGTAATCCCAAATGTGGAGATTGTACAATTCACGATCTATGTGAATTCCGTAAAAAGTCTTCCTGATCTATATAGACACATACTCACAAGATTCAGCTCGGAACTCAGCTGTTTTTATCAACTCTAAAATGTGTAAGCAATTAACCTTATTTTTAATAAGGTTAATAATTCAATCAAGTCCCTTGTAATATAAAGCCCTAAGACAAGGTCTCTAATGCAAGGAAGTTATAATCCAAAAGTATTTTGCAGTACCCTTTTTACAAACCAATCATGGAGAAAGTAAATGTCTAAGAAATTTGAACTTAAGCCAATCGCAGCTGCAGTAGGAGTTGCTTTAACAGCTGGTGTTATCGCGATGCCTACAGCAAATGCTGACGCTAATCCATTTGATCTAACTGAGCTTTCTTCAGGCTACATGGTGGCAGATGGCCACGAAGGTAAATGTGGTGAAGGTAAGTGCGGCGAAGGTAAATGTGGTGAAGGTAAATGTGGTGAAGAAAAAGCCGAAGAAGGTAAGTGCGGCGAAGGTAAGTGCGGCGAAGGTAAATGTGGTGAAGAAAAAGCCGAAGAAGGTAAGTGCGGCGAAGGTAAATGTGGCGAAGGTAAATGTGGCGAGAGCTAAGCAATACTAAGTCACATAGGTATCAACATTGATACCAGCTCTAGATTCATACATTTATCGAATCTATAACACCTAAACGGCGGACCCCTTAACAGGGCCCGCCGTTTTTTTAACCTAAGATTAACCTATACTAAGACATCAGACATATATGTTGGAGAATCCAAATGGAGATGCATGAGTTATCGGGCTTCGCATTAGCCACTCTTGAAATCTTAGCGTTCCTATTTATATTCATCATTGGAGCCGGCATCATTATTGTTGCTGTTCTATATGTCATTGATCGCTCCCAAACAAAACAAGCAATTCGACATAACTATCCTGTAATTGGCCGTTTTCGTTACTTCTTCGAACACATGGGCGAATTTTTCCGTCAATATTTTTTTGCAATGGATCGCGAGGAACTACCATTTAATAGAGCAGAAAGAACATGGGTATATCGAGCATCTAAAGACATAGACTCAACTATTGCTTTTGGTTCTACTCGCGACTTATATAAACCTGGGACAGTTATTTTTGGAAACTGCCCTTTTCCCAAGTTAAGTATTGATTCAGCTGAGCCTGGTGAAGTCACTATCGGCCAGCATTGCAAGCATCCCTATACCACACGCTCTATTTATAATATATCCGGAATGAGTTATGGCGCCATCTCTAAACCCGCAGTTTTAGCATTATCTAATGGTGCTCGTGAAGCGGGATGTTGGATGAATACCGGCGAAGGCGGTCTATCCCCTTACCACTTAGAAGGCGGAGCTGATATTGTTTTTCAAATAGGCACTGCAAAATATGGTGTGCGCGACCATCAAGGAAACCTCAATATAGAAAAGCTAGCAGCAGTTGCATCTCATAGCCAGGTTAAAATGTTTGAACTAAAATTAGCGCAAGGTGCTAAACCTGGTAAAGGTGGTATTTTGCCTGCCGCAAAAGTGAATGAAGAAATAGCCAATATCCGCGGCATACCCGTCGGCACTGACTCTATCAGCCCTAATAGACATATTGATATCAATTCTATTGATGAGTTACTCGATATGTTATCAACCATACGCGATACAACAGGTAAGCCAGTAGGCTTTAAAACAGTTATTGGTGCACGCGATTGGCTAGATGATTTATTCAAAACCATTAATGAACGTGGCATTGAAATCGCACCTGACTTTATCACAATAGACAGTGGAGACGGTGGCACTGGTGCTGCTCCAATGAGTTTAATGGATAATGTCGGCTTGCCAATCAAGCAGAGTCTGCCTTTACTGATCAACAAATTAAAGCAACATGGCCTACGTGATCGCATAAAAGTGATCGCTTCAGGAAAATTAGTGACTCCTGTAGAAGTCGCTTGGGCACTAGCAACTGGTGCAGACTTTATTACCTCGGCACGAGGTTTTATGTTTTCAATTGGCTGCATCCAAGCGTTGCAATGCAATAAAAACACCTGTCCCACTGGTATCACCACACATGACAAAGACCTACAGAGTGGACTCGATCCTAAAAATAAAACTGAACGTGTAAGGAATTACGTTAAAAACATGGTCTATGAAGTAGGAGTAATAGCTCATTCGTGTGGGGTAGTGGAACCACGTCAGTTACGTAGACAACACGCTTATATTGTTAGCCCACAAGGAAGATCCATTCCTTTAGACGAACTATATTCGAGTGAAAGAACATATGTACATACTTAAAAAAATAAACTAGACCTTGGGAGAAGCCGTTATGGGCATAATTAATTTCATCAATTCAATTTTTGACAAACTTCGCGCCTTAGAATTTTTAGCACCGCTTTTACTACGTCTTTTTTTAGCGCCGATTATGATTTATGCCGGCCTTTCAAAATTAGGTGACGTAACAAACACTGCATTATGGTTTGAGCATTCGCTAGGACTGCCTTTCCCAACCTTAATGGTATATCTATCAGGAGGCGCTGAATTTCTGGGTGGGATTGCTCTATTAATTGGCTTTGCAGTTCGCTGGTTTGCTATACCACTCATGATCACAATGGTAGTAGCGGCAACTACCGCACATTGGGACAATGGCTGGCATCAGTTTCATGAAGCAAAACAAACTGTTCCTTGGGAATGGAAGACTGATCTCATTGAAGAAGGTAATAAACGCAAAACAATTGTTAAAGACGTATTAAAGAAAAATGCTAATTATAAGTATTTAACAGAAGCTGGATCTATCACTATTTTAAAAAATGGCATCGAAGTGTCAGCCTCTTATTTCATTATGCTATTAGCACTCTTCTTTATGGGAGCAGGTAAATACCTTAGCGTTGACTATTATCTCTCTCGATTCTCTGGAACCAGACTATAGGAACTAACAGTATAATTTTGAAGTCTTAGTCTCTATGGATAGAAAAATGAGTAAAGAATATTGTGTCAGTGGTGCCGGTTTAGGACTCAGACGAGGCCACATGATGGAACAACTTTTAGAAATGAATCCAACACAAGTTAAATTTATGGAAGTTGCACCAGAAAACTGGATTGGCATGGGTGGACGTTTAGGCAAGCGTTTCCGTGAATACACTGAGCGTTATGATTTTGTCGCTCATGGCTTATCTTTATCTATAGGCGGACCAACTGCGCTAGATTTGGAATTAGTTAAAGATATTAAAAAGTTCATGCAACAACATAATATTCTTAAATACACAGAACACTTAACGTATTGCTCAGATCAAGGCCACTTGTATGACTTAATGCCTATTCCATTTACCAATGAAGCAGTACATTACGTCGCAGACCGCATTAAACAGGTACAAGATATTCTTGGGCAGCGCATAGCCATGGAGAATGCTTCTTACTATGCCGCACCAGGTAAAGAGATGGAAGAAATTGAATTTCTCAAAGCGGTATTAGATGAAGCAGATTGCGAGCTATTACTAGACGTCAATAATATTTACGTCAATTCAGTCAATCACAACTACAACCCAATTACTTTTTTACAGTCACTACCTAAAGAACGCATTACATACTGCCATATCGCAGGACATTTCAACGAGGATGAAGATTTGATCGTGGATACGCACGGTGCTGATGTGATCGAATCAGTGTGGACAATACTAGATACGGCTTATGAAACATTTGGTGTTTTCCCAACATTATTGGAAAGAGATTTTAATATCCCTGAACTACCAGTATTAATGAAAGAGGTTGATCAGATTTGCCAACTACAGAAAAAGTGGGGCTCCACTGAAAATGCGGTGACAGCTCATGCCTAAATCAGAGCATAACTTTAAAGACATTCAATTTGAATTTACTGCGCACTTGCGAGATCCTGAAAAGAATTCTGCTCCTGCTAACATCGAAGATCGTCGCATGGAAATCTATCGCGGCTTACTCTATAAGAACGTTCAAGGATTTTTATCTAGCGGTTTCCCAGTTACACGTAAACTCTATAACGATGAAGACTGGCATAAGATGGTAAGAGATTTTTTCTCCACCCATACAAGTCATTCGCCTTACTTTAAAGACATATCTAAAGAATTTCTTATTTATCTAAATGAAGAACGCGAACCTCAGCCCGAAGACCCAGGATTTCTATTGGAGCTAACTCATTATGAGTGGCTAGAGATAATGTTGTCTTTCCTTGATGCGGAAATTGAATGGAGCAATATTAATAAGGAAGGTAATTTATTAAAGCAGATACCAGTACTATCGCCGCTGGTTCAACTTAATCGTTACGATTATCCAGTGCATAAAATCAAACCGGACTTTCAACCGGACACTACTCCTGAACAACCAACATTTATTTTAGTCTATCGAGACCAGCAAGATAAAGTTGGGTTCATGGCAATGAACCCAGTGACTGCGCGTTTAGTTGAATTAGTTGCAAGCAATGAGAACCGAACAGGCGAAGAGATACTGTTAACAATTGCCAAAGAAATACCTTCTCTTTCACAAGATGTCATATTGCATGGCGGGCACTCCACACTTACACAGTTACGTGGAAAGGATGTTGTATTAGGCACAAGGGCCACAAACATATAATTCACATCTCTTATTTTATCACTCACAAGCGAGCAATAATATTATCCGCAAACTCCTCTGTATTAGCTGTACCGCCTAAATCTACTGTAAGGCCTTCACCACTTCTAAGTTGTGCATCTAGAGCTTCACGTAGACTAGTAGCTTTTTCAGACTCTTCTACATGATCTAACATTAATGCAGCCGCTAACATTAGCGCCGTTGGGTTCGCAATTTTCTTGCCAGCAATGTCAGGTGCTGAACCATGCACGGCTTCAAAGATAGATGCGTCTTTTCCAATATTTGCTGATGGCGCTAGACCTAAACCACCAACCAGTCCTGCAATTTCATCAGAAAGTATATCTCCAAACATATTAGTAGTAATTAATACATCAAATTGATTTGGATTTAATACTAACTGCATAGCACAATTATCAACAATGCGTTCTTCTACCTCAATTTGACCTTCATATTTTTTACCAAGTTCAGTAGCTGTTTCTAAAAACAATCCTGTCAACTTCTTAAGAATGTTAGCCTTATGAACAATAGTGACCTTTTTACGTTTATTCTTAATTGCCCAATTAAATGCAAATTCAGCAAAACGCGTGCATCCATATCGAGTAATAATCCCAGAAGCTTCTGCCACTGCTTTAGGATCACCCGCGATAGGAATGTAATGCTCGACACCAACATAAAGACCTTCTAAATTTTCTCTGATAAGCACAAGGTCAACATTTTCAAATCTTCCACCTAATAAAAAGCTTCGTGCTGGACGCACATTGGCAAACAATTGAAACTCTTCACGCAATCGCACATTTATCGAACGAAATCCACTTCCAACTGGTGTAGTTAATGGTCCTTTTAATGCTAACTTGGTTTTGCGAACACTATCGATAGTAGTTTGTGGCAATGGGTCACCATGAGCTGTTTCAGCGGCAACTCCTGCTTGTTGTACATCCCATTCAAAAGACGCACCCAAAGCATCAAGCACCTTAAGCGTGGCTTTAACAATCTCAGGGCCAATACCATCACCCGGTATTAACGTGGCTGGTATTTTTTCCATGTAATGTTTCCTTATCGTTATCTATAGACTGATGAATAATTATCCAACATAATACTTACTGGTTGCTATTATCTCTTTATTCTAGCGGTATTAAAACCAGTTAAATTGTGAGTACTGAGAAAGTGCAATATCGGTGTGCCACATCAAGGTGCATAAAAAAATCACACTCGATCATCAATGCAGAAATTTAAGCATCTTTTTTAAAGTACGGCATGCAAAGAATATTTTAGTTATGTAATGAAAAGCGACAACAATTAGTCATGCAGCTTAATGAAGTCGCGAATAAAACGCCGTATCTCTCTTGCGGCACTGGTATCAAGACCCTCACATAGAGACACAAATTCATCACGCTCTTTTTTATTGATACGGATGACTAGCTGACTATCTTTGTTTTTGGTTTTATTCTTATTCTTATCGCTCATTATTGTTTGATCGTCCTGAACTGCTAGATATACAATGTATATACATTATAGAGCGCGGGCATTTAACACGTCAATGCATCTTATCCGTACATTCAGCCAGTAATGTACACAATTCAACATTATAGCAAGCTGAATTCAATAAATTGTATCGTTATTCCTTTATATATGGAATGCTCATATACTTAAGATACCTCATTACTAAAAACTCAATAAGGCTCATAAAAAAATGGCGCATAAATATATGCGCCGAATTTGGAAAACCAGCAGACCAATCTGGTCATACTTATAGGACAGAGCCTAAATGCACGATCATATTATTGCCTGCTTACTACAGATAGATGAACATCAGTTGAACTATAAATGACAAAACTTAGAAACGGCCTTAGCTATATTATGTTGGATTAGATTATTGAGTTATTTCTCACCTAAAAACTTGTGCGGCTAACATAGCAAAATTAAATCTTATATATAAATGGCGCACTGGGCCAAGCACGCCATTTTAACAAACGAGCTCCACATGCCTTAGAACTCAAGCATCGATGATCGACACTAATATGCAATTAAGCATGTAAAAAATAACAACCGTATATTGATTACTGATTTCTATTTTTTGAAATTTATATGAACTTTTTTTGATACAAACTTTAAACTTGCGAGCCAATCAAATCATACTCTGTAGCTTCCTCTATCGCTACTTGCACAATTTCACCTACTTTAATTTCTTTGTTGCTATAAATCTGCACGGTACCATCAATTTCAGGAGCATCAGCATAGCTTCTACCAATTGCTTGCTCTTCAGTGACCTCATCAATCAACACATCTAAAGTTAATCCAACTTTTTCTTCTAATTTATTTTCGCTTATTTCTTGTTGCAGCTGCATAAGACGATGCCAACGCTCTTGTTTAACCTCTTCTGCGAGCTGGCCATCCAGCTGATTTGATTTTGCCCCTTCAACTGGCGAATATTGAAAACAGCCAACACGATCTAACTCAGCCTGCTTTAAGAATGTTAATAACTGTTCAAAATCATTATCGGTTTCACCCGGGAAACCAACAATAAAAGTGCTGCGTATTGCTAAATGTGGACACAATTTCCGCCAGCGTTGAATTTGTTCTAGCGTGCGATCACTCGAGGCGGGGCGCCGCATTCGTTTCAAAACATCATAGCTTGCATGTTGAAAAGGCGCATCAATATAGGGAAGAATTTTTCCATCCGCCATTAGTGGTATCACATCTTCCACATGCGGATAGGGATAAACATAGTGTAAACGAACCCATATACCAAGCTCACCCATTGCTTTGCATAAATCTAACATAGTGTTGTTATACACCTTGCCACGCCACAATTGAGACTCATGTTTTATATCTAAGCCATAGGCACTAGTATCTTGCGAAATCACTAATAGTTCTTTAACACCAGCTTCAGCTAACTTTTCTGCTTCCTCCATCACATTATGTAACTGACGACTTTTCAGCTTCCCACGCATTGAAGGAATAATGCAGAATGTGCATTTGTGATTACAGCCTTCAGAAATTTTTATATAAGCGTAGTGCTTTGGCGTTAACTTAATCCCTTGCGGCGGCAACAACTCTATAAATGGATCATGAGCAATCGGTACAGATCGACGCACAGCATTCATCACTGAATCAACATCTTGAGGTCCAGAAATACTTAGCACTTCTCTAGGGATAGCTTCAAGATCTTCAGAATTTACACCCATACATCCAGTCACAATCACTTTGCCATTTTGTGCTAATGCTTCGCTGATCGCCTCTAATGATTCTTCCTTGGCAGAATCAATAAATCCGCAAGTATTCACAATAACGGCATCTGCGCCGTCGTATTGATTAGAGATTTGGTAGCCCTCACTACGCAACTGAGTGATAATGCGCTCAGAGTCAACCAGTGCTTTTGGGCAACCTAGACTGACCATCCCTATAGATGGGCTTTTAATTACATTAGACATATAGCTATCGATAACGGGTAGTGCTTATTGATATATTAATATAGTACGCTTTGCGCTGGACCTCATTAAAACATACTACGCCATGGGTCAGATACTTTTCTCCGCCGCACATAAATCTTCCGGAAAAACCATTATAAGCACAGGAATTTGTGCTGCGTTGCGTGGGCAAAATAAAATTGTCCAACCTTTTAAGAAAGGTCCGGATTATATAGACCCAATGTGGTTAGCAACAGCTTCAGAACGCAACTGTTACAACTTAGATTTCTGGACGCAATCAAATCAAGAAATATTAGAACTTTTTCATAACAAAAGTACAGATGCAGATATTTCAATCATTGAAGCAAACAAAGGTCTATATGATGGTTTAGATTTAGATGGCAGCAACAGTAACGCCGCTTTAGCCAAATTACTTAATTCACCGGTGGTTCTCGTATTGGACTGTCGCGGTACTATTCGTGGCATTGCACCTTTATTATTAGGTTATCAGCAGTTCGACTCTGAAGTTAACATTCAAGGAGTAATATTAAATTTCGTTGGCGGCTATCGTCATGAAAAAAAAATGCGCCAAGTTGTCGAGCACTACACAGACCTAAAAGTACTTGGCGCCGTACACCGTAATGACGCTTTAACGCTTGAGGAAAGGTACCTAGGCTTAATTCCAAGTAACGAAGACCAGCAAGCGATTGATAAAATGCAGTCACTAGCAAAAATTATTGCTGAGCAAATAGACCTAGATTCACTACTTGGAATTTCCTCCGCAATTCCAAATGTACCCTCACCCTCTAAAAAAACAATTGCTTCTTTTAATTTGCGTATTGCATATGCACAAGATTGTGCTTTTGGTTTTTACTACCCTGATGATCTAGAAATGTTTCAAAAACTTGGAGCGACATTAATTCCATTTGACACAATAAATGACAAAGACTTACCTGACGCTGACGCAATTTTCATTGGCGGCGGTTTCCCTGAAAAGTGCATGCATCTATTAGAAAAAAATCAATCCATGCGCAATCAAATTTATAATGCACTCACACAAGGCTTGCCTGCCTACGCCGAATGCGGCGGACTTATGTATCTTTGTAATAATATCCACTATCAAGGCACACATGCTGCTATGGCCGGTGTTATTGACGCAAATTGTGTGATGACATCAAAAGCTCAAGGCCGTGGTTACATCCAGTTCACAGAAAATGAAAATGCTTTTTGGCCTTGTAGCTCTCCCTCACTTATCAATGCTCATGAATTTCACTATTCTCATTTGTCAGGTTTAAAGCAAGGCTGCACCATGGTATTCGATGTCTCTCGTGGCAACGGCATTCAAAACAAGCAAGATGGAATTCGAATAAACAATACCCTTGCATGCTATGCCCATCAACGTCACAGCACACATAATCCCTGGATTCTAAAATTTTTGAATTTTATCGAATCCTGTCAATCCAAATAGGCTTAAACACAAGAACCCGGGTATAATAGGCATAATAATAACTCTGCCAATAAAACGCCTGGAAGTCACACACTATGGATGAAGTATCAATTACCGAAACAGCAGCACAGCAAGTGAAAAAATCAGCTGTTGAATCACAAACTGACAATTTACCTTTACGTATTGCTGTTACAGTTCAGCCCAACGGCTCATTTCATTATGGCATGGGGTTCGATGATGTTGGCAATGCAAATGGTGAAGATATTAACTATCACTCAAATGGCATTGATATTGTCATCGCCAAAACTAGTTATGAGTTATTAAAGGGCACCGTCGTGGATTATGCTGAATTGGAACCTAAGCAGTTTCACTTTGTTTTTCTCAATCCGAATGACCCCAACTACAAACCTAATGATTCATCTAAAGACTAATACACAACAGTTATAGATATTTATAGCTAATTCTTACTCTGTGCGCGCTACACTAGAAAAACTAAACAGCCTTATCAACTTGCCTATTTTGAGCATGTTGTCAGGATTAAGTCTGGCCGTAAGCAGTATTTTTATTACTACCTGGTCTCTATGGTTTCTATGCATAGGCTTAGCACTAATTGGATTAGCATTTTGGTGTTTATGGTCAAACTATGTCATTCCTGCTCAACGCATTCAAAATTGGACTCAAATGATTCGTGCTGGCGACTTAGGCGCACAGTTTACTCATAAACCAATTGGCGACTATGTCCACATCTACCAAGACCTACAGTTCATTGGTGAAATGTTGCAATCACTCTCCACCAATGCTGAAACACAAGTACAGAAACACACCAATCACATTGCTCAAAAAACGCGTTCTCTTTCTATTTTATACGATGTCGCCAACAGCATTAACTTATCAAGAGATGTTAACTCGTTACTAAGCCAGTTTCTTTTTAATATGACCGAACTGATCGATGCACAAGCCGCTGTTGCTTACCTTGTCAACGATGACGATGAAGTGGATTTACTAACACACATTAACAGCAATGAAGAAATTATTGCCGAACATGCAAGACATTGTTTAATTAATCATTCAAGCAACACCCAAGAAGATGGCTTTAGCATATTAAAAATTAAACTTATTGATTGTAATGACGCGCTTTGCAAAAAATATTTTCGTGACGAAAAAATTTGCATACTAGTGGTGCCTTTACAGTATCAAGAAAAATTACTAGGTGCCTACAATTTCTATGTGCATAAAAATTTGCTGAATGATTTCGAAGATTTTGATGAGCTTTTTACTAGTATCGGTCGTCACTTAGGTGCCGCAATTGAAAAATCTCACCTTGACGAAGAAACCACTTCACTCTCCATTATGAGAGAACGTACTCACATTGCTAATGAGTTGCATGACTCACTTGCACAGACATTGACGAGTATTCGCTTTCAAGTGCGCGTGTTGGATGAAACTCTGCATCAAGGCAATGATGAACAAACTTGGGCTGAAATGGAAAGAATAGAGGCTTCTATCAATGAAGCTCATACCGAAATTCGAGAACTAATTGCTCATTTTAGGTCTCCGACAGTACTAGTGAGCCTAATTGCATCAGTGGAACAAACCATTGACCGCTTTCGCCAGGTTAATGATGAAATTCAAGTGTTTTTCCAAAATGAGTGGCCAGAAACCAACTTACCAGGAGAAACAGAGTTCCATATTCTGCGTATAATTCAAGAATCACTGACTAACATCAGAAAACACAGTGATGCTGAGAATGTGCGTATTATGATGTGCACCAGCAGCAAAGACAGCTACAAAGTGTTAATTGAGGATGATGGTGTTGGCTTTTCTAAGCCACAAACAAGCTATCATTCCGGAGAACATATCGGATTATCCATTATGCGAGACCGTGCTAAGCGCTTTGGCGGAGAATTCACCGTAGAAAGTGAACCAGGCGAAGGCACGCGAATTGTTTTAGAATTTACAGGTAACCAACCATCCACGACCACAGAAGACCAAATAACTCATGAGCCCTAATCTACGTGTACTGATTATTGATGATCACACTCTCTTTAGAGATGGCCTACAAGGCCTACTAGAGCGCCATAATATCGATGTTGTTGGCTCATTAGGTGATGGCAATGAAGGCATCCGATTAGCACAAGAACTAAAACCGGATATTATTCTGCTGGATATGCGTATGCCTAGTCTTTCTGGATTAGAAGTCTTAAAGCAATTGCAACAAAATAAATTTGAAGCTCCGATTGCCATGCTTACCACCAGTAATGACGAACGCGACTTAGTTGAAGCATTACGAAATGGAGCCAAAGGCTACCTATTGAAAGACATGGAACCTGATGATGTCGTTGCCGCGTTACGAGAGATTGTCAAAGGTGAGACAGTTGTAGCGCCTAACCTGACTCAAATTTTAGCGCGCGTAGTTAAAGGTGAGCCAATTTTAGAATCCGAGCCTAGCCCTATTGATGATTTAACTCCTCGAGAAGCAGAAATTTTAAGTCTGTTAGCTGAAGGTCAAAGCAACAAAGTTATCGCTAGAAATTTAGGCATTTCTGATGGCACGGTTAAATTACACGTGAAAGCTATTTTGCGTAAATTGAATATTCACTCACGTGTTGAAGCCGCAGTGATTGCGGTAGAGCAAGGACTGCGCGCCAATAAAAAGCCACAATAGTTTATCTAATGAAAACATATGATCAGCTGGTCGCTGAAGCAGCCGAGCATATTATCGAGTTAATGCCTTGGGATCTTGAACAAAAACTGGATAACAATACACCATTACTATTAATTGATGTGCGCGAACCAGAAGAATTCAATGTTATGCACATTGCCAACGCAATTAATATCCCTCGTGGCATTCTTGAAGCAGCTTCAGAAATAGGCTACGACGAAACAAATCTTGAACTTGCCAATGCTCGCGACAAATTTGTTTTAGTCATATGTCGATCGGGCAAGCGCAGCTGTATGGCCGCGTACACGTTAAAGCAACTTGGTTTCGAACATGCCGCTTCTCTAAAGACAGGATTACGTGGATGGAACGACTATGACCAACCGTTGATTGATGAACAAAACCAGCTAGTTGATGCTGATTACGCTGAAGAAATTCTACGACCGCAGGCAAGTTAACCTATTAATTTATCTTGCTTATTACAGAAAATACATCTCATGCTATGTTGTTTTGAGCAGGCTTAATTAGCAAGCTTTTCTATTTGTACATGTATAACTTGTGCTAACCCGTCAATATAATCGATAATTCTTAGTCACAATTTACATATTGAAAATCATGCGTTACTTACTTGCTAGCGCTGTCATCATTGTCGCACTAGTATGGGGCGCTTTTTATATGGCAGGAATTTTTAATCATTAACCGTTATTGGTGCAGCAGATATGAAACCATGGCAAAGAAACCGATTCGCACTTGTTGGATTAATTTTAGCAAGCGTAGTTACTGTTAACATCCCCAGCCTTAATACAGAACAAATATTATCTCTGATCGTGTTGTATGCTTTAATATTTTTTCTATACGTAAAATTTTTTAATCGCTATCAAAAATAGCAAAATGGTATTAAGTCAATCTTTTTCTAATAGGAATTACAAAGAGGTCTAGTCGTAATGCTTGTGGTAAGTTCTTCTAGCGCCAGCTCTTTGTGTAATTACCCCACGTACAACACTTGGACTTTCAATTTCAATAGATTTATAACCAGGATTAATCGGTTGTAAAAAAAACTTTTCGCCTTCCTGAGCGAATTGACGAAAAATATATTCACCATCAACTTCAGCGATTACATACTTGCCATTTTCTACATTGGCTGCAGGATCAATAATTATAATACAGCCATCTTTAAACTCTGGTTCCATACTATCGCCAAGCACACGGAGTGCGAATGGCTCATCACTGGCGCAACCGCCACCATTATCAAGATCAAGTAGTTCGGGATTTTCACTCATGGTTTTAATTTATTGGTTTTCTTGCTCAGCATCTTTTTGTTGCAATGCCCACAACTGTGAGTATAACCGATTACCCGCAAGTAGTTGAGTATGCGTACCTTGTTCTACTACTTTGCCAGAATCAATCACATAAATTTTATCCGCATCAATAATCGTCGATAATCGATGCGCAATCATTAATGACGTAACGTTTTTAGTCACCTTTCGAATCGCCTTCATCACTGCCACTTCTGTGTTTGTATCCAAGCTAGAGGTCGCCTCATCAAATACAATAATGTTTGGTTTTTTAAGAATTGCGCGTGCAATTGCTACCCGCTGCACTTCTCCACCAGACAATTTCAAGCCTCGTTCACCCACCATTGTATCCAGGCCTTGTGGCAACTTAGCAATTAGCTTATCCAAGTTCGCTAACAACACTGCTTCTTGTAATTCTTCCTCACTAGCAAGTGGATTACCGTATTGAACATTAAAGCGAATGGTTTCGTTAAATAACATAGTATCTTGAGGCACCATACTGACATGACTACGCAAACTATCTTGGCTGCAGTTCGCAATGTTTTCGCCATCAATAGTAATACTACCTTGGCTTACGTCATAAAATCTAAACAATAGCCGCGCAATGGTTGACTTACCAGAACCTGAAGGACCCACCACTGCGACTTTTTGCCCTGGCTTAATCTCTAGTGATACTTGATCAAGTATTTTGCGATCGGAAGTATAAGAGAAAGTGACATTGTCAAAACGGATAGCACCTTCACTAATATTTAATGCACGTGCATTAGGTTTATCCTGCACTTCTGGTGATTCTTCTAACAGCTTAGCCAACAAATCCATATCTGCTAGTGAATATGTAATTTGCCTATAAACAATACCCAACATATTCATAGGCACAAAGAGTTGTAGCATTAACGCATTGACCAACACTAAATCACCAATCGTCATATCGCCAACAACAACGCCTTGTGCGGCAAATATCATTATTCCAGTGACTCCTAATGCAATAATCGCTGCTTGCCCAAAATTCAACAACGACATCGTAAAAGTACTTTTTACAGAAGCCTGTTCCCAATCACTTAACGTGTTGGCGTATCGATCTACCTCATATTTTTCATTATTGAAATATTTCACCGTTTCATAATTAAGCAAACTATCAACGGCTTGCGAATGCGCTTGCGAATCTAGTTTATTCGCCAAATGGCGGTAGTGCATACGCCAGTTAGTAAACAACACTGTGAACACAACATAGACAATCACTGTGCTGAGTGTGATCAATGTGAATTGGACGTTATAAGAACTAAATAAGATGCCTGTCACTAAGACGATTTCAAAAATGGTAGGAATGACAATAAATACAAAATAATTAGATAGAGAGCTGAGGCTTTGAGTACCGCGTTCCAAATCCCTAGTCACAGAGCCAGTACGACGATCTAAATGAAAGCGCAAAGACAGCTGGTGCAAATGATCAAGCACCTCTGAAGACAATCGTCTGATAGCATGAAAACGCGCACGCGCAAAAAACACATCTCGTAGTTCGTTAAATAATCCAGTAGACAAACGCAACGCGCCATAACCCAACAACAATACAATTGGCAATTGCAGAGCAATCTTTTCCATATCCAGCGAATCGACGATATGTTTAAGCACCAAAGGAACCGCCACCGTGGCGACTTTTGCCGCAATTAAACAGCTAAGCGCGAGGAGTATGCGCCCACGAAATTCCCACAAATATGGAAAAAGCCGTCTTAAATTTTTCCAATCTGTACGCTTTGTGTGCGGATCTTCGGTTCGTGCGTGAATCCCTTTCATGGCACTTTAGTCATCCCTTTTTGATAATAATTTTTGCTCAGTGAGTTAATAAAAAATTTCTATTTGATGAAATCAATTATTTTTTGCTCACGCTACTTTTACTTAAAAATTGTAAGTACGCGATAGTACACATTATTTTTATTTGGAGCTGTCTATTACACAAGTTATCCACAGCTTACTGACATCTCTATCCACAACATATTGGGGTTGACGACTCATCCTACCTCAACTTATAGTGTTCCTCGGTTGGGAGGCATGCAATGTCGCTCCTTTGAAAATAAAAAAACCTATAAATAATCATAAAGTTCCAAGAGAGTCTTAATGCAATCTAATAATACAACTACATCTCAAGAAAATAGCCATGCTGCACCCTTCGCAGATGCCCCTAGTGAGCTTGAATTACAGTCAACTGCACCTGGACAGTACCGCGTTATCCGTCGTAATGGAAAAGTCACTAGTTTTGACCGCGATAAAATCAAAATAGCTGTGACAAAAGCTTTCTTAGCAGTAGAAGGAGGTGAAGCGGCTGCCTCTACTCGTGTTCATGACCTCGTAGATCAACTAGCAACTCATGTTCAAAATGCACTAACGCGCAATAAGCCAGATGGCGGCACATTCCATATTGAAGATATTCAAGACCAAGTGGAATTGGCGCTTATGAGAGAAGGACACCATAAAGTTGCGCGTGACTACGTGCTTTACCGTGAGCGCCGCGCATTGGAACGTGCAGAAAAGCAGCAGCCAGCAAACGACTCTGCCACAACCACATCTGACACCAATAGAATCAATGTTACAACCCTCTCAGGACAGGTAAAACCTCTTGATATTCAACGTCTTACAAGTGTAGTGAAAGATGCCTGTCGCGATCTTGATAGTGTCTCTGCACAACCTATTATTGACGAGACGCTACGCAATTTATATGACGGCGTGCCAGAAACGGATGTCGCCATGGCAGTCACCATGAGCGCGCGTACGCTCATCGAACGCGAGCCTAATTACACCTATGTCGCTGCACGTTTACTATTAGATAATCTGCGCTGCGAAGCTCTCAGCCACATCAACGGCAAGCCCAGTCAAGCCACTCAGAAAGAAATGGACACCGAGTACGCGATCTACTTTGAGCGTTACATCGAAGAAGCTGCAAAGCTTGAGCTAATTGATCCCAAACTAGCTAAAGACTACGATTTAAAAACACTTGGTAAAGCACTAGAGCCTGCTCGAGATTACCAGTTTACATACTTGGGCCTGCAAACACTCTATGACCGCTATTTTATTCATACTGAAGAAGGTACCCGTATAGAATTACCACAAGTGTTCTTTATGCGTGTAGCAATGGGCTTGGCGATTAATGAAATAGAGCGAGAAAAACGAACTATTGAATTCTATCGTTTATTGTCTTCTTTTGATTTTATGAGCTCTACACCAACCTTGTTTAACTCAGGTACATTACGACCACAGTTATCGTCATGCTACCTCACCACTGTGCCTGATGATCTCCACGGTATTTTTGATGCTGTTAAGGATGACGCCATGTTATCTAAATTTGCTGGCGGTCTTGGTAATGACTGGTCACGCGTTCGCTCAATGGGTTCTCACATCAAAGGAACTAACGGCAAATCTCAAGGGGTTGTACCTTTCCTTAAAGTAGCAAACGACACAGCTGTTGCTGTTAACCAGGGCGGCAAACGCAAAGGTGCAATGTGCGCTTATTTAGAAACTTGGCATTTAGATATTGAAGAATTCTTAGATCTACGCAAGAACACAGGTGATGACCGTCGTCGTACACATGACATGAATACCGCTAACTGGATTCCAGACTTGTTTATGAAGCGTGTTAGCGAAGAAGGTGACTGGACATTATTCTCGCCTGACGACACACCTGACTTGCATGACCTATATGGCGCGAAATTTGAGACTCGCTACTGTGAGTATGAACAACTTGCGGATGCCGGTGAGTTGAAAAACTACAAACGAATTCCTGCTGCTGACTTATGGCGCAAAATGTTAGGCATGTTGTATGAAACTGGTCATCCGTGGATTACTTTTAAAGATCCTTGCAACATCCGTTCACCACAAGGGCATATTGGCACAGTGCATTCATCTAATCTGTGCACTGAAATCACGTTAAATACCTCCGACGATGAAATCGCAGTATGTAATTTGGGCTCAGTCAACTTAGCCGCTCATACAACAGAAAATGGGCTGAACAATGAAAAATTAGAAAGAACTATTAACACAGCAATTCGTATGCTCGATAACGTAATAGACTACAACTACTATAGTGTTAATAAAGCACGCACTTCAAACTTGCGTCATCGTCCAATTGGTTTAGGCCTAATGGGTTTCCAAGATGCGCTATACAAATTACGCATTCCTTACGCAAGCGAGCAAGCTGTTGAGTTTGCAGATGTATCAATGGAAACTATCAGTTATTACTCAATTCAAGCTTCGACTGACCTTGCTGCTGAGCGAGGCGCTTACCTTTCTTATGAAGGCTCATTATGGTCACAAGGTGTTTTACCTATTGATTCAGTAAGTCTATTAGAGAAAGAACGTGGTGGCTTCTTAAAGGTAGATAACTCTACCAGTCTAGATTGGGACTCATTGCGCACACGTGTGAAATCTGTTGGTATGCGCAATTCAAACACTATGGCAATTGCACCCACTGCAACTATTTCTAATATTTGCGGCGTTACTCAGAGCATCGAACCGACTTACCAAAATCTATTTGTGAAATCGAACTTATCGGGTGAATTTACAGTCTCTAACCCCTACCTAATTTCTGACCTTAAGCGACACAACTTATGGGACAACGTCATGATCAATGACCTTAAATACTACGATGGTAGTGTGCAAAATATTGATCGCGTCCCTGACGAAGTTAAAAATGTTTATAGAACTGCATTTGAAATCGATCCACGTTGGTTAATTGAAGCGGCATCACGTCGTCAAAAATGGATTGATCAAGCGCAGTCTCTTAACTTGTATATGGCTGAGCCTTCCGGACAGAAGATGGACAACCTATATAAGTTAGCCTGGGTACGCGGATTAAAAACAACGTACTACTTACGTTCTATGGGCGCTACTCACGTTGAGAAGAGCACCATGGAAAATCACCAGGAAGGCAAACTCAACGCAGTACAACAGTCAGAGACCACTCAAGCTAATGGCAGTAGCGCACCTAGCGCATGTTCATTGCTTGATCCTGATTGCGAAGCTTGCCAATAAATCGGTAGATAAAAATTTGCGGAAACGCAACTAGAGGAGAAGGGTTGCCAAAAGCGCCCTGTTAAATAGGAGACAGCATTGTTGCAGCTATAGCAAGAATGCTTCTTCGTTATCATATAATAATTGGAGAACCACTAAATGCATAATTGGGACGACCCATTAGCAGAAGCAAATTCTGCTAAACAAGACGCTATTGCCAACCTGCCTGTAGACATCGCTAGTACTGAAGTAACAACGTTAAGTGACACTATCCCAGCTCCTGCCACCACTACGCTTGAACCTGAATCCACAGGCGCAACTGGGCTTGAGGATATTAAAATGGGTGCTGCGCGTATTCGTGTTGACGATAAAAAAATTATTAATTGCCGTGCAGACCTTAACCAGTTAGTACCATTCAAGTACGAATGGGCCTGGCAAAAATATCTTGACGGCTGTGCTAACCATTGGATGCCTCAAGAAATCAACATGACGCAAGATATTGCACTCTGGAAAGACCCTGATGGATTAACAGAAGATGAGCGTACAGTTATCAAACGTAACTTAGGCTTCTTCTCAACAGCTGACTCACTTGTCGCTAACAACTTAGTGTTAGCGGTATATAAACACATTACCAACCCTGAGTGCCGTCAATACTTATTACGCCAAGCATTTGAAGAAGCAGTACATACACATGCTTATCAATACTGCATTGAATCACTTGGTTTAGACGAAGGCGAAGTATTCAATATGTACCGTGAAGTCCCTGCAGTGGCTAAGAAAGCTGAATGGGCTTTACCTTTCACACAAAGCTTGGGTGACCCACACTTTGCAACTGGCACACCAGAAATGGACCAACGTTTACTACGTGACCTAATTGCATTTTACGTAGTGTTTGAAGGTATCTTCTTCTATGTCGGCTTTGTGCAAATTCTTTCTATGGGCCGTCGCAATAAAATGACAGGTGTAGCTGAACAATTTCAATACATCTTGCGTGACGAATCCATGCATATGAATTTCGGTATTGATGTCATCAATCAAATCAAAGTGGAAAATCCGCATCTTTGGGGCACTGAGTTCCAACAGGAAATGATTAAGCTAATTACTGATGCTGTCGAACTAGAGATTCAGTATGCACAAGATACCATGCCACGCGGCATACTCGGCTTAAACGCCAACATGTTCGCAGAGTATCTTCAGTTCATTGCCAATCGCCGTTGTTCGCAGATTGGTTTGCCAGAGCAATACCCAGGGGCAACAAACCCTTTCCCTTGGATGTCAGAAGTATTAGATCTGAAGAAAGAAAAGAATTTCTTTGAAACACGTGTTACTGAATACCAAACTGGTGGCGCATTAGTTTGGTAAGCATACGAAAGCTGCATATGATGTAGTTTTTACACAGTGTTATGGGGCCACCGCACGGTGGTGAAGCTTAGGCGGCAAACCTTTTGCCGCCTTTTTTAATTCAGCAAATAAATCTCAAGATACAGTGGAATAATCTATTCCACTGTAATGGTAATTTTTTCAGACATCACAGGCGTATCATGGGGAATATGAAGGTGATTACCCAATAGTAACTGAAGTGTATGTGTACCTGGCTCTAGAGTGAGCATTGTTTCAGTCTGGCCGCCACCAAAATGTTTTACATTGTCATTCGCTGGAAGTGGCTTAGTCATATCAGGAAGAGACTCCAAATCAATTAAAATATGATGATGTCCAGTATGCTCGCGGTCAATACCCGCAGGGGCAACCCCCATTCCACTTAATCCAAATTTAACCACGAATGATTTTCCTACTACCGCACCATCAGCTGGCTGAATAAAATACACTTTAGCATCAGGCGCCGCTTTAGATATCAAAATATCATCGGCGTAGACAAATGACATACTTATTACAAACACTAATACACTTAAGATTAAACGAGACATTCACTTTTCCTTTATAAATTTACTTTGTCTGAATTGTATTATCTAGGTATAACATCAGAACAATGAATAAACACGACATATAATATAAAATAACTTTATGCATTATGCTATTGGTTAGTGTCACTGTAATAGAAAACTAAAACCTTATATTTCATGCAACTACGAAAAGCAAAGAAAAAATAGCATCTTGCTGTGTCCCATAAAGCACAATCATCACATTAACCTATACCAGCGCTAATGTTACTAAATGTGAACTCAAACAGTGATATTTGAGAAGTAATGAACGAAATTTCCCATTTGCTCATGATAAATTACTGAGATAAATATAAAAGCAATATATGGCAGCTAGTATTCAATATAGTAATACTAAAAATAAGCTAACAGACATAATAATATAGTTGTCATTATTCAATATAAGGAAGGTATGAGATGGAATCACTACAGAAATTAAATAACCAAGAATACGACACACAAATAAGCAGATTATTATGCGTTTGTGGCGTATGTAAAACACCCTTTGAAACTGTACACCTAGACTACACACCTAAATCCAAGGTCCGATGTCAGCAGTGTGATGCAGAAGATGTATCTGTAGTTAGTAATAAACCATATCAAGAAGGCAAAAGATAAACACATGTAAGAGTGTAAATATCATCAATAATATTATTCTACTCTGCTAGCCACTATTTTATCTGCCGAGCAATAATATTGAAATTTATTTCTTTAGCCGCCAGAATCAAACAATGTCACACATGTTAACTTACTAAATGACTATCTCAATATGGGACAAATACACAGCTTCCCATATTTACGATTCAGAAATCATATGGTCTGGCCCTAATTCAAATTCTCTACCATTAGATTGCCCAATCCATATAATTACAGCGTATAATCCCTTCGACCAGATCTTTAGTTTCTATGAAAATAGATGTCGAAATGAATTACTGCTTGTTGACATTAAAAATCATTCCGCTGAAATCAAGCCAGTAATTGTTAGCTCACCTAATCATGACTGGCAAGATGAGAGTTTTGCTGTACATGGAATTAGTCGAGAACAAGCATGTGATTTAGCACAATCATATGACCAGAGGGCAATTTTTGAATTGAATCATAATCAACTCATAGTAGTAGCTGTAAATTCCTACCAAGTAAAAAGATCACGTCCCCGCAATATTGAATAATAATGCTAAAATTATTCAATGCTTAACCAAATAAATTAAGGCCTATTATATGAGTGATTATACTAAATCTACTTTATCTACTAACAATTATGAACCGTTTATGGTCGGTGACAAACAAGCCGGTGAAGTTCACTGGTTAACGACTGAGAATTCAAGCGGCGCACCTACTTACTCAGGTTTATGGCGTTGCGAGCCAATGACATTTGACTATGAATTTCCTGGTGACGAGATATTCCACATTATCAGAGGATCTTTATCAATTGAGATTGATGGTGGAAATGCTGTTAATGTAAGTGCTGGAGACATTATTTCTTTTGATAAAGGAACCAAGTCCACCTGGACTATTCAGAGCTCATTTATGAAATTCTTTGTAATTTCTAACTGCTAAATTACCTTCACACGATTTGTTAATTTGATATGAAATTACTACGAAAGTTGAAGAAACTATTTGGCGTCTATCGCCAACTTTCAAAAATTGAAAAAACTTTAGTCCATTCTTCTCTTGAAGCGTTAAAGAAAAATGATCGTTACAAAGACAATAAAAGTCTAATTCCATATGGCTACAAAATATATTCTCAGAATGATGAAGATGGGATTATTCAGGAAATATTTGACCGAATAGGAACTACGAATAAATTCTTTGTTGAATTTGGTATAGGCAATGGTTTAGAAAATAATACCTATGCTCTTTTATTTGATGGTTGGCGAGGCCTATGGATTGAAGGATCCAATTCAGCTGTTAATAATATACGTGAAGGCCTTAAAGAAACAATAAACAATGATCTTTTAGCGGTAACAAATGCATTTATTACTAAAGATAACATCAATAACTTAATATCCGCATCCGTGAAAAATAAAGAAATTGATTTACTGTCAATAGATATTGATGGTAATGATATCCATATTTTCAATCACATAACCTGCATCAATCCAAGAGTGGTCATAATTGAATATAATTCTAAATTTGCCCCGCCAATAAAATATTGTAGAAAATATGAAGGCACACACATATGGGAACATGATGATAATTACGGAGCTTCACTAAAACACTTAGAGTTGGAATTTTCTAAAAAAGGATATAATCTTGTTGCTTGTAACATCACTGGGTCTAATGCATTTTTCATTAGAGAGGACTTAACAGATGATAAATTCCAAAAACCATATTCAGCTGAAACTCATTATGAACCTGCAAGACATCATCTTTCCGGCTTTGCTTCTGGTCATGAATCCACATTTAACACATTGGAAGACTCAGTAAAGTAAATTGAGCCTAGAGTTGATTCCACTTCTTCTTACGTTGCCATGGAATTCTTGTCAGTACTATTCCAAAGATCATACTTCCTATTACGACCACTGCACCACTTACAAACCATTGCCTATCCTTCAACGGGGATTTTAACACTTCGCTTTCTATAGCAAGTTTATCGTAGCGATCTTTTTCTTGTGCGAGCTGAGCTTTAAGTTGGTCATTTTGGCGCTGTAATTCTAATGGCCTTTTAGCTATATCTTTAAGTTTAGCTATTTCCTTTTGCATAGCAGCTTTTTCCTCAGCCACAGCTTGGTCAAATTTGGTCTTAAGTTTTTCATGTCGCTTCTCTAGCGCTGCTAAACGATCTCGCCCTGAAGGTTGATTCATTAAGTAACGAGATAATACCCATCCTTCAACTCCATTGGGCATACGCACATTAGTGTAACCTTCGCTTTCTTGTAACACTACTAGTGGAGTACCACTTTTTACCTGTCGACGAATTTCATGTTGGGTACTTTGACCAGTACGCAACATTATTTCGAATTCATCAGTAACGTATTTAGTCACTGCTGAGCTGACGTGACTAGCAACTAATATGCCTCCGATAAATATTAATTTTACTGCCTTCATATGATAATTATTTTTTATATATCTACTCGTGTCACTGTATATCCATCTTTTTCCATTAGTGCAAGCACACCTTTTTCACCATATAAGTGTAAAGCGCCAACAGCAATAAAAGTATCACGTAATCGCATTGGTTTACGCATATAGTGTTCCATGACAATGTTTCTGATCTCTACTACATGTTTCAGGTAAATTTGTCTCCACTGCTCATTTTCAGGTTCATCAGGAATAAAGCGCGTACTAATTTCATACATAGCTTTTAGGTCTTCCTCTAGATACGCATCGAGCATGTCATTAATAATTCCACGCATATTGTCATAACTTGCAACAGTAAATTTAAGCAAAGCAACTTGTGCCTCGATTGGCATCTCTTGTAATGTAACAATGAATTCTTCAATAGACTCTACTTGAAATAGCTCTTTTCTTTGTTCAGCGGCACGTTCTAGCAAAGCATAATCTAGAATCACTTCATTACTTTCTGCTCGAATAGCAAAACTGCGCATAGCTGCCCATGGTCTTAATGTTTTTACTAACTCTGGCTGCATACCTAATGTATCCACTAGTACAGTTTGAATTTTTTTGAATGTTTCTTCTCCAACGAAATCTTCTAAGGATTCTCCCTTTGGTAGTACCATATCGTGTTTGATTAGCTGCCCACCTTGATACGGATTCCAATAATGGTCACTGGGGAATGCTTCCATGGCAAAACTTTTTGATTCATCAAGCACTTTATTTACTTTGTGATGTAGCTTTGCAATGCGTCCATCATTCATATGCAAAGTACCAAATATATGCCCAACGTATTCCCCATCTTTTTCAATTTTCCAAAACAACCCTTCTTGATATAGATCTGTTTCTTTAGCAGATGCCCAGGTTGTCACGGCCAGCATAATCACTATTGCAACTGCGAGATAAATTTTAACTTTCATTCTTTTCTCCAGGCTACTTGTTATAAACATGTTAACTAGACATCAATCTCGTAGACTAATTCCAAAAAAAAGCCACTTCACACTAATGAAGCAGCTTTATATATCGCAAAGAACCTCTATCGCAGATTATGCAATGTTAGAGTTTCCTTAAGATCTGAGGTACTTGTGCATAAACTGGTGATATTGCCTCATGTGGACATGCATCTACACATGCATAGCAGCGAATACACTCTGTCTCATCGATAAATAATGAGTTGTAATATAAGCCCGAAGTATGACCTGGGCGCACACGCTCAAACGAAGTCACATCACCATTACTGACTTTAAAGTTTGTAGCTTCTACAATACAGTTCTTTATAGGTTTAGCCATTAAGCACTCATCACATAACACACACTTGGCATTATCTATCACAGGCGCTGGTGATCGTGCATCTTCAAATTTATCATAATAGATATCAGAGCTAGAAAGTCCCGCTTCTTCTAATGCCTTGACACCATGGTCAATCATTGGAGGTGGTCCACAGAAAAATGCTTTGATGTCCCCGCTATTGAAAACACCTTTGTCTAAGTATTCTTCTTTAACGTGTTGTGTAACAAATCCACGCGGCCCATCCCAGTCACTATCTTCTGGCTCTTCAGATAACACTGGTATAAATTTAAATAACTTTCCGCCTGGCCAATTGTCTGCAAGTGCATTTAACTCATCAACCAAGTACAAATCTTTCTGCGTGCGAGCACCATAGAAAAAATAGCAATCTCGCTCTATGCCTTTCACATTTACTTGCTCTACCAATGCATTAATTGCACTCATGCCGCTACCACCAGCAATACATACCATTGACTTATTTGAGTCATCTAAACCAAATTTACCCATTGGACCTGAGATCAGAACCTTTTCACCTTCTCTATTCTTCTCAGATAGCCAACCAGAAAATTCTCCACCTTCAACTAAACGAATAAAGAAAGTATATTCATTTGGATTTTCTAATTCTGGTGTTTTAGCAAATGAGTAAGAGCGTGGCTTTTGCATTCCATCTACTTTAATAGTGCCATATTGGCCCGCTCTCGCACTTAATTTGTGCGAGCCTTCTGGACACGTGATAACTACTTCGTAGGTATCATAAGTTAGATTACGGAACTTAGTTATTACACCTTCATTCGTATAAACGCGTAAGGTTTGAATATCTGGATTAGGTTCTGGAAGCGTTCGAATATGAAAGTCAAACGGATCATTGAATGTGTCAAGCTTTGCCATTACTTAAATACTCCTGGATGAATTTTTTCGGCTTGTTTTAGAATTTCAGCATCAGTCGCTTGCACATCCTGATTCCGTGGATCTTCTCGCCATTTTTTAATATACCCATCTTTACCGCCCCATTCTTCAAGCAAGGCCTGCTTACGCATTTTCTCGTTGGCTTTTTCCACTTCCACCAAGCAAGAATAGAACGTTGGACTATTACCAAAGTCAGTCAACATTTCTGAATTCAATGCATTAATGTTGACACCACCAGGAGTGTTACTTCCCTTGAATTGTTTTTGTGTTGAACACATGCCGGATAACATACCTTCTATGATGACGGCGTATGCATACGTCTCACCTCGATCGTTATACATACGACATAAATCACCATCAACCAAATTGCGCTTAGACGCTTCTTCCGGGCTCAATTCTACTGTTGGTCTAGATTGCATTGCTTGTAACCGTGGTACTGATTGGAACGAATCACCAATGAAATAATGCGAGGCACTACTTAATACCTGTAATGGGAATTTTTTCCGCTTAGGATCTTCTTGACCCTCAATTTCAGGCACATATGATGGCAATGGATCCACACCTTGTTCTTTAAGTGCTTCACTGTAAATCTCAATTTTGCCACTTTTTGTAGGCCAACCATTCTTAAGAAAGTTTCTACGATCACTATCGGTATTAGCACGCGCCCAGCCGTTCTTCTTTAAGCCTTCAAATGTTATACCTTCCATTAATGGATTAACTTCATCTTGAACTAAAATATCTCGAATTATTTCTTCATCAGTCTGAGTAAATGCATTATCGGTATCTTTATCGTAACCCATCTTTTTAGCCAACATACGGAATAACTCAGAATTACGCACACTCTCACCTAACGGCTCAATAATTGGCTCATTCATTACGTAATACCAATTTCCATAAGTTGCTACTAAATCTTGTCGTTCTAACTGAGTATCAGCAGGCAAGACGATGTCAGCATAATCACAAGTATCTGTCCAAAATGTCTCATGCACAGTCACATACAAATCATCACGCATTAATCCATTCCGCACGCCATTCGTGTTTGGCGCACAATTAGCCGGATCCGAGTTATATACAAAGATTGACTTAATAGGAGGATCTAATTGTTCACCGTCTGCTCCTATATTGTCATCTAATGCTCGTCCAATTTGGACCATACTCAATTGACGTTTTGATGCACGATCTCCTAAGTCAGGTCTGTGTAATTTTTTCATGTCATGACGTAACCACATTTCTTCTAGGTTGCCGAAGCTAGCGCCTCCACAGCGATGTCTCCATGAACCAGTAATACATGGCAGCAACAAAACTGATTTACACATTTGACCTGCATTTTGGTGACGATTTAGCCCGTAGTTTGCACGAATCACTGAAATATTTGCTGATGCATACTCTATTGCTAATTTCTCGATATCAGCTGCAGGTACTCCTGTGATTTGCTCAACTTTGTCTAAAGGGTAATCTGGTAGCTTTGTTTCAAGTAATGCTTCCCAACCAAGCGTTTGCTCTTTCAAGAACTCCATATCATGCATATCATTATCAACAATGACTTTCATCATCCCCAGCACTAAAGCAGCATCTGTTCCAGGTTTCGGTTGTATATGCCAATCTGCCATCATGGTGGTACGCGTTTGACGTGGGTCAATAACTACTAGCTTTGCACCTCGCTGTTTTGCCTCACGAATAAATGGAATTGCGTGAACGCCAGTACTCACTAAGTTTGCGCCCCATAAAATAATATAATCTGCTTCTTGTGCTGCTTCATGAATAGATGTGTTGGAATGCGCCATACCATATGTATGTAACCCTGCCCACATGGCTGCATAAATACATATAGATTGCTCTAAACGAGCAGCTTCCATTTTGTTCCAGAAGCGAGTGTCCATGGTCCAATAACCCACCATACCCATGGTGCCTGAATATGAATATGGTTGAACCGCCTCACTGCCATACTTTTCAATGGTTTCTTTAAAATTATTAGTGATAGACTCTAGTGCTTCATCCCAACTAATACGTTCAAATTTTGCACCTGGGCCTTTAGGTCCAACACGTTTGTGTGGATACATCACTCGGTTATCGTTATAAACAAAATCTAGATAGTGGTTTACTTTATTACATAGATAGCCACGTGTAATTGGATGTGTGGGGTCGCCTTGAACACGTACCGCTTTCCCTGTGGAATCGTCTCGAGTCACCAACATTGAACATGAATCTGGGCAATCATGTGGACAAAATGAATGGTGGACTGAAAAGCCTTCTGGGACTTTTATACGATCTTTAACTTCCGTGATTTTAATGCTTTCTGCCATGCGGATGACCTCCTCTACGCTTGAATCTATTGCTTATTATTGTAGGTATATTATTACCACCAACATACTACAAGCCCATTTTTAGAACAACTTACGGCGCTAATTTTGAACGAATGTAAATTATTCTGGTTGCTATATAGCCATACTCATAATAAGGGCATCTGATCATCTCCAATAGCCTCAGAATCGAGCACCAAATTCGATATTGAAACGCCCAACAATCGTACTGGTAAGTTCTTATTTGTCGCGCTTTCTAATAGTGCTGGAACAACACCAATAATAGATTTGGCATCTCGAAATCCTGCTTTACTAGAATGACTACGAGTTACTTGAGTGAAATCTGAAAACTTCACCTTAATTGTCACAGTTTTGCCCAGGCCACCAAATTTCTTTAATTCTTGTTCTATTTCCATGCTTTGATTTTCCAACACTTTCAGCATTTCATCATGGAAATGTAAATCTACTTCAAATGTATCTTCGGTACCGATCGACTTTCTCAAACGGTCAGCTTCGACTGCTCTAGTATCAATGCCATGCGAAGCGTTGTAATAATATTGAGCAGATTTACCAAAGATAGGCTGCAGTGCTTCAAGTTCCCAAGTTGCCAAATCGGCTCCTGTGTAGATCCCCATTCCCTGCATTTTTTCTTCAGTAGCGGGACCCACACCATAAAATTCACGAATATCAAGCTTTTTCACAAACGAAGGGCCTTCTTTAGGGGAGATGTAGAATAAGCCATCGGGCTTACCTCGATCTGATGCTATTTTAGCTAGAAACTTATTGTAGGACACACCCGCAGAGGCGATTAGTTGAGTTTCTCTGTTAATGCGATGGCGTATATCTTTTGCAATCAGCATGCTTGAACCTGCACTTGCGATTTGGTCAGTAACGTCTAGAAATGCTTCATCTAAAGCCAATGGTTCAATAATTTCAGTATATTTTTTTAGAATGTCTTGAATTTGTACCGACACCTGTCGGTATACTTCAAATCTGGGTCGGACAAAAATTGCTTGTGGACACTTACGTTTCGCAATCGCAGATGGCATTGCTGAATGAATGCCAAATTTTCGTGCTTCATAGCTACAAGTTGCCACTACTCCTCGCAGGTCTGGATCACCCCCGACAACCACTGGTTTTCCTCTAAATTCTGGAAAATCTCGTTGCTCTACTGATGCGTAGAAGGCATCCATATCTATGTGGATAATGCTTCGATTGGACATTGGCTAGAAACAGCACATAACTTGAATAATTTACTAGAATTAATTACTAACTATTGCGTTTAGCTCACAAAGTTGACTGATCTCGTTGACCCGCACTGCGGTAATCCGTAGCATTTAGGCTATTGGATTTAAACCGTGCAAATAATAACGATCATCTAGATCACCCATTACATTTGGAGACACCATAATGAGCAGTTCAAACTCAAATCTACCAGTAATCGTATTGGTAGTCATAGCGATTTTAGTCTTAGGCGGGTTCTATTACGCTGATCGCTCATCCAGCACAACCGATGTGGCTGCGATCACCGATCATGCTGACACTGAAAGCATGATTAAATCTAAAAAGAAATATGAAGCACATAAGTCTGCATTTTCTCACTCAGGCTACTCAGGTTCTGCTGAAGGATATCTTTCAAAATTCAGCGCTGGCACCCCAAAACCACCTAAAGATGTAAAACAACATTCGGGCTACAGTGGTAGCGGAGATGACTATGTTGCAAAACATAGTGGCGATGAAATTGCAAAATTAGAATCAAATGCAAATGATCATTCAGGATTTAGCGGTTCAATGGAAGATTATGCTTCAGGCAATTTTAGTACTCGTAGTTCATCATCTACCAATAACAAATCATCCGCACCTAAAGCTACTTCCAAGCATAAAAGCTCAAATTCCAATTCACACACTGGCTATGACGGCTCAGTTGATGATTACTTAAATAAGTATAAGTAATAATAACTTAATTGACTGGTAGTTTTGCGCGTAATTCATCACGGTCAAACCACCAGTTAGCGCCTACAATGGCATCAATCACTTTACCTAGACGAGCAAACATCTCGTCTAGGTTATTTAGCTCTAACATTTCAATCCATATTTGAATAGACTCTTCATCTTCAATACCGCGATGTCTCTTAGCTACCATGGCAATTAACTGCTTAGCTAAAAACATTAAACTTTCTTTTTCATCATCTTTACTACGTAGCTCTGCTATATAAAGAGCTGCAACACTTGCTACTGCCGCACCATCTGAGTTGTCTGGTGTCTCATCAATAATATAAGACAATATGTCTACTGATAATGCAGGTTCAACAGGATAAGTCACTGCTAGCCAACACGCATGCCCCAGCGCCGTAATAGAATCATCCTGCTCTGATAAATAAAGTAATTCACATGCCTCTACAGCCTGTTGAAAACACTCGCCCTCAATAAATGTTTTAAGCAGAGGTCTTGCTTCTTGCCAACAAGCAAGCTGTTCTCCTAATCCCAATTGAGCTCTAGCTATATTCAGTTTCACTTTGGCCACATCAAGTAAATCTGCTTTATCACCCAATTCCGTCAACTGGTGCATAAGTTGATGTATCTCTTTTTCAAAAAATACGCGTGCATCACCGAGGTCTTGGCCGCTAATCGTTTCTGACATGGCTCTAGAAAGAATGTCTCTACTCATAATTTTAGTACTACTTTTTTATTAGTGGAAAGTTTATAAAAGATATTATTGTTGTTTCTCAATCTATACCCAATGTCGAAATTATTTATCAAATTCAGTGTACAGATACAGCATAAATTTTTAGAGGTGATTTAAATACACATTAAATTCTAATATGGGGATTCTTAAGACAAAAAAAAGCCCCCAGATGGGGGCTTTTTGATACAACGTAGTGGCAGATTAAGCGTAGCCAGCGATCTGATTAATCTTGGCCGCGACCTTACGCTCGCCTTCTGAGGCCATTTCATCATCCCACTTGTTCATCTGCTCATTCATGTACTTATGCCATATTGGCGGTAACAATGCCAATGCAAATAACGTGAAATAGCCACGTCCGCAGTTCGGTGATCCCACTTCGTCTAACTCCCAAAAGTGGGTCTCTCCACGGTCATGGTGATCTCCTTGACGTCCAATCTCGATAAAGAACCAACTCGTGAATGCCGTGCTGTTATCCCAGCTATGACGGTAATCAATCGGTTGCCCTTTCTCGCGAATTAAACCGTAGTGCTCCAGGTAGTTCAATGCTTCTAACTCAAAGTTAGAAATTAACCACACAATCGCTAAACAGCCTATGCCAACCCAGCCGCCGACAAACCAGAACAAAAATACTGTTGGCAATGCCATGAAGTATCCGCGTATCCATCGGTTCTGCCATGATAAGAATGGCACTCCCAGTCTCTCTAGACGTTGCTTCTCCATCACGAATAAAAATTTACTTTGCCCAATCCCAGATAATGGATAATGCTTGTACAAGCTTCTTCCACGTGGTGATGTCGCTGGATCATCGACATGACCAAGCTCTAAATGATGGTTGTATACGTGGGCGTAGCAGAAGTGTGCCTTGCCTGATAACGCCATCATCCAACGCGCTATTACAAAGCTGAAGCCTTTCGTATGCGCTAACTCATGACCATAGATAATGCCGATGCCGGCAAATATTCCTGTTGAAATTGTTGCACCAATTAGCTGTGCGCCTGTAATGCCATCTTGAATAGACATGCCTAGAAGCGTTGACGGAGCAATTGGAACACCTGTCATGTACTGGAATATGCGCCAGGCCAACACTATCTGTAAACAGATAAACACGCCTAGCATGCCGTACATCACACCATTGTGTAAGGCAGGAATACCATACAGTTCGCCGTCTTCATCAAAACCCGCACCCGGGGTTTGTGCTTTGGTTAATGTGTCAATAATAATCCCAACACCCAATAATGCTACGCCCGTCCATACCCATGGACCGCCAGCTAGCACGCCAAACAATGCTGCCAGTATTAGCAACGGAGCTAAAAAATAGCGCACGTTGATTAAAAATTTCTTCATATGACCTCCTTACAGTAACCACGCGAAGTGTGAATAGATAAGTGTTTAGTATCTGACATTAACTATAACAAAAACATTTACAATTACCAATATGATTAGACATTTTGCTAATGTTTTGTCTTGTACATATAGCTGACAATGTACTAAAATTGTTCCATCTAATTAGACATGAGAAGTACATAAAGTTGGACAAACACATAACAAGACAAGCGTAGCCAGAATGGAGACTAATGTCACAAATCCCCAGCATCCAATACAGGTGGTTTCAAGGCGCACAGGCCTAACAGCGGATGTAATACGTGCATGGGAAAGACGTTATCAAGCAGTTACTCCCCAGCGCGCTGCTAATAGCCGCCGTTTGTATTCAGATCTTGATGTCGAGAAGCTTAGTTTGTTGAGACGAGCGACTTCTGCAGGTCGGCGCATAGGCGATATTGCCAATCAGAGCATTGAAGAACTTTACTCATTGGTGGAAAACGACGAATCAGCCGCAGCTAAAGCTCGTAACATTCCTTCTGAACGACCAAACACGGGTTCCGTAATGGAACACTTTGAAGAATGCCTCGATGCGATTAATCAGATGCACCCCAGCGCATTAAAAGCAACTCTCGTTAAAGCTGCAAATACATTGGGTATTCCTTTTTTATTAGAAGATTTGCTACGACCGTTAATTGCCTTCATAAGAGATGAATGCCGACGCGGTAATATGCGTCTGTCACAAGAAAGAATGGCCACATCAATGATTCGTTCATACATGTGCACGTTAACGGCTTCTGAAAACGAATATGATTCTAATTATAATTTAATTGTGACCACACCAATGGGACAGCAATATGACTTGATTGCACTGCGCATGGCAGTCGCTGCTAATTCTTATGGGTGGAATTCGATTTACTTAGGCACAGAGTTAGCGGCTGACGAAATTATTTATGCCTGCGCACATACACATGCGTCTGCAGTGGCCTTAGGTATTGCAAGACCAGCAGATGATCCTCATTTACCTAATATATTACGCCAAATCAAAGCGTCCTTATCTGGAAAAACCACATTGATTGTATGCGGTACTGCTGTATCAGGTTACACTGAGGTAATTGAAGAGGTTAATGCAGTAGTTGTACAAACCATGGGAGAATTACGACTTGAATTAGATCGTTTAAAACGCCCAATAGCTGCATTCCTTGAAAATGAATAAGTAATAATAAATTTATCAATCTAAAATACCATTATGACTCGACCCTCTAGTTTCAGTTTCGAAGACCTTATCTCTTGTGGCAAAGGTGAAATGTTTGGCCCTGGCAATGCGCAACTTCCAACGCCTAATATGTTGATGGCAGACCGTATCACTACCATTAACAAAGATGGTGGCAACTATAAAAAAGGCAAAATCATTGCCGAACTAGATATCAAACCAAATTTATGGTTCTTCGACTGCCACTTCCCAGGAGATCCAGTCATGCCTGGTTGTTTAGGTCTTGATGCAATGTGGCAACTTGTTGGATTTTATTTAGCCTGGCGCGATAATCCAGGCAGAGGGCGAGCACTTGGCGTTGGTGAAGTCAAATTTAGCGGACAAGTACTACCTACCGCTAGCAAAGTGACTTATGAAATTGATATCAAAAGAATGATTACTCGCGGCGTTGCATTAGGAATAGCTGAAGGTGTTATGTCTGTTGATGGTCGCGAGATATATCACGCAAAAGATTTACGTGTTGGCTTATTTACTTCTACTGAGGATTTTTAATTTATTAAAAACTTTCCCCGCGCGCGCGAGTTCATAATAAATTTCGTGACGCATTTGTTAACGTGCAAATATTAGTAAACGAAACCTGGGCCCAACGGTATTTTAAATACTACCCAGGTGATCAATAACACCACCCAAGCAATAAAAAACCCAATACTGTAAGGCAAAGTAAGGCTAATTAAAGTGCCAATTCCTGCATCACGATGATATTTTTGCAACATTGCTAATACAATAATCATGTAAGGATTTAATGGCGTGATTACATTCGTCACTGAATCACCGATACGATATGCCACTTGCGTTAACTCAGGCGCAATACCAACTTGCATTAACATGGGTACAAACACGGGCGCCATAAATGCGTATTTCGCCGACATGGAACCAATTAAAAGATTGGCTAAGCAAGCCAAAAGCACAAAAGCAAACAACAACACACCTACATCTAAGTGCAGAGAAGCCAGCCAGCCTCCTCCAGCCAACGCAAGCATTTCTCCTAAGTGAGTGTATTTAAATACTGCTATAAATTGTGCTGCGAAAAATGCCAACACAATATACGGACCTAAATCAGCAATAGTATCGCCCATATATTTAGCAAACTGCTTACTATTTTGAATTGTTTTTGCCTTCAGCCCAAAAACAATTCCTGGAATGACAAAAACGAAAAATAACAAGGGAACGGTTACTTCAACCCAGCGAGGGAATCGGTTTCCATTTCCATATAAAGGTGCCCCTGGAATTTTTACTGCTAGTAAAATAAGTAAAATTAATAATACAAATGCGCTACCCGACCAAATAAGCGCACTTTTATTTGAATCGCAGACTATAGTACTGTCCTGAATTGCAGAAGGGTTTTGATATGGAATGTTTGCAACCCGAGGTGCAACCCACTTAGTCGTCACTAACCATCCCGTAAAAGTAAGTACAATAGTTGATGCAATCATAAACCACCAATTACTTGTCACTGCGACTTTATAGTTAGCATCTAAAAACTGTGCTGACGTTTCAGTAAATCCAGCAAGGAGTGGATCAATACTAGTAACAAATAAGTTAGCACCAAACCCTGCTGATACACCTGCAAAACTTGCCACTATCCCCAAAACAGGAGAGCGTCCTGCCGCCATAAATAAAATTGCTGCGATAGGTGGTAAAACAACATAACCAGCATCTAAAGCCATCGATGACATGATGCCTATAAATATAATTGCTGGAACTAGATACTTTTCCCTAACCGCATTTCCAGCCATAACAATTAATGCGGGTAACAATCCACACCGTTCAGCAAGCCCTATGCCAAGCATACCTACTAATACAATTCCTAGCGGTGGGAACTCAATAAAATTTTTAACTAAAGTGCTTAACCACCACCAAACACCCTCTGCACTAATTACTGAACGCGCTTGCAATAACTGAGATGAGCCACCTGCACTCGGCTTCTCAATCTGCAAATTGAACCAAACAGCAGCTTCCGCACATACAAGAATAAATACCGTGCCAATAATAAATAAATACGCGGGATCAGGTAATCGATTACCTAACCGTTCTATTTTTGTTAACCAGCTTTTTTGTAACATATCAGACATATGTGCTTACAATAATGTTGTATTTGAATCATTCATATAATGTAATATTCAGTAGACTTAAAAATATTAACCCTAGGATATAAAAGGAATTTTCCAAAAGATATCAACTAGTTATTATTGGATAATTATCATGGCAAATTAATTTTTTAATAATTTAGTCACATTTGCTCTACAAAATGCGTCACTTAGTCGACTTGCATGATTAGAACTTAATCACATAATGACAAAATGTAGAAAAATACACCCAGAACGTAAGGCTCAGCGAATGAAAAGTATCATAACTCACTCACTCTATATATTAGCTTTATGCTTAAGTCTTTCTGCTAATGCAGCTCTCATTGACTTCGAGGATGGCATGCCAGGGGACATAATCACAAATAGCACTATAGATGGTGCAACATTTAGCGTGACGGGCCAGGGTAATACTAGTGGAAATCCTAGAGAACTTATTCTATTCAATTCAGACTGTACTCAAAATGTTGACTGTACAGGCGGAGATAATGATTTATCATTTCCAGGCGCTGGCAATATCCTAATAATCAGCCAGGATAATAATTTCAATAATCCAAATGACTCTGCTTCTGGCGGTGATATCGCTATTGATTTTGGTATAAACATCACATCTATCAGCCTTGTGACGCTTGATGTTGGAGATAGCCGAGGACGGAATGATGGTGATAATTTCCTTGCTGCATTTTTCCAAGGAAGTGAAGTAGCTCGATTTGATTTCTTAGGTGACCAAGGCGAGAATAACGTACAAACAGCATTTTTATCTGGTCTATTTGATAGTGTCGTACTCCACCTAGAAGGAAGCGGTGGACTAGTTAGTGTAGATTTTACAGCAGTGCCGGTACCCGCCGCTCTACCATTATTTATAACAGGCCTAATTGGCCTATTTGGTTTGCGTAAAAAAGCGTTGCTTAAATAAATCTAAGCTTCACATAAAATAAGTGCTTATATAAGCAGCCTACTTTATATTGAATAAATACCTATTGAATTCAATTTTCTAGCCCGCGATCAACAATTTCAAATACATCTCTTGATAGATCGGGTACAGCTTTAATACGCTGAAGTGATTGCTTCATTAGATCTTGGCGAACAACATCGTATTTCTTCCAATCTATTAGAGGCTTTACAAGACGAGAGGCAACTTGCGGGTTGATTGTATTCAGTTCAATTATTTTATCCGCTAAGAATGTATACCCTGAGCCATCTTTAGCATGAAAAGCAGTTGGATTCGCCATAGCAAATACACTAATCAATGCGCGCACTTTATTTGGATTCTTAATTGAAAAACTTGGATGATCAAGAAGTTTCTTTATAGTTTCTAACACACCTGGTTTTCGCGATCGTGCTTGCAAAGAAAACCATTTATCCATAACCAAGGCATCCTGTTTCCAGCGTTCACCAAATACAGCTAACGCTTCGTCTCTAAAAGGCTCATTCAAGTCATTCACTGCCTCCAGAGCCGCCATGGAATCAGTCATGTTATCTGTATTCTCAAATTGAGCTTTAGACAACTGAATATAATCATATTTCTCTAATGAATTAAGATAGGACAAGCAAATTGATGCAAGACGACGTTTGCCCATATCCGTTGCATTATATTGATAGTCACCTGAGACACTATTCTGCCGATAAATATCTAGCAATAATTTTTCTAAAGATGTTGCAATATTTACCTGCAATTGCTTACGTGCCTGGTAAATTGCATCAACATCAATCGGCTGTATAAAATCTGCCAAATAAGACTCTTGTGGCAATACCATCATTTCAGCTTTAAAAGCAGAATCAATACTTTCATCTCTAAGCACCACTTCAAGAGCTGCTATATATTGAGCTGCGTCAGGAAGTTTTATATCCGTCTTCACTGCAATAATCGCATCTAGCAACCACTCAGTTGCAAATCGCTGTCCTGCATCCCAACGATTAAATGTATCAGTATCATTAGCCATTAAAAATACGAAATCTTCTGCAGTGTATTGAAAATTTAACTTCACCGGCGCAGAAAAGTTTTGCAAAAAAGAAGGGGTTGGCTTTTCAGTAATCCCTGCAAACACAATTTCTTGGTGTGTTTGCGAAACACGCAAAGTCAACATTTCTGATTGCGTATAACCATCAACATTCAACACCATAGATTTACCATTTGCGTCATATAATGCTGTATTTATAGGAACTAAATATGGCTGTGGCTTAGATTGCATTTTATTTGTTGGTAACTCTTGCTCAAATGTAACTACATACTCTTGTTTATCTTGGTCCCATACACTAGAAACATTTATTGCTGGTGTACCACTTTGCGAATACCAGTTTAAAAAATTTCCTAACTCAAAATCATTCGCTTCGGCCATCGCTGCTGCAAAATCGTCAGTAGTTACTGCTTGCCCATCATGCTTTTTAAAGTAACGCTGCAACCCTTTTTTAAATCCATCTCTACCAAGTAATGTTTGATACATCCTTACTACTTCCGAGCCTTTTTCATAAACAGTGAGCGTATAAAAATTGTTTATTTCGACATATGATGACGGACGAATTGGATGCGCCATAGGACTATCATCTTCGGCAAACTGATAAGTACGCAAATATCTTACATCCTGTATTCGTTTAACTGCTCTAGATGTTACATCTGAAGTGAATTCTTGATCACGAAAAACAGTTAACCCTTCTTTCAAGCTCAACTGAAACCAATCTCGACAAGTGACACGATTACCTGTCCAGTTATGAAAATACTCATGTGCTATCACTGCTTCGATACTCATGTAATCAGCATCTGTTGATGTTTTTGGACTAGCTAACACGCACTTAGAATTAAATACATTCAGGCCTTTGTTTTCCATCGCGCCCATATTGAAATCATCAACAGCAACAATCATGTAAGTATCAAGGTCATATTCAAGATTGAATGTACTTTCATCCCATTGCATTGCCTTCTTCAATGAGGCTATTGCATGATCGCATTTATCTGCATTGTGAGATTCAGTATAAATTTCTAAGCTCACATTACGACCACTTTTAGTAGTGAACTCATCGCTACAACATGACAAGTCACCAGCGACTAATGCGAACAGATAGGATGGTTTTGGGTATGGGTCATGCCATTGGGCAAAATGTCGCCCATTATCTAATTTACCCTCGGAGATTCTATTTCCATTAGAGAGCATCACAGGTATTTTTGACTGATCTGCTTCGATGCGAACTGAAAAGATTGCCATTACATCTGGACGATCTAAGTAATAGGTGATTTTTCTGAATCCTTCTGCTTCACATTGAGTACAGTAGTTGCCAGATGATAAATACAGCCCTTCAAGGGCTGTATTTTGAGCAGGATCTATCTCGACCAATGTAGACAGTACAAATTGGTCAGGAACATTTTGTATAGTCAACTCTTCTGGACTTACCGAAAATTCTTGATCTGATAGCTGATTATCATCGATCTTTACATGTATCAGCTTTAACTGTTCACCATGTAATACTAAGTGTTTTTTGTTAGACGCACTCTGATTGGAATGTATATGCAACTCTGCATGAACTAAGGTTTTTTCATCAAAGAGCTCAAAACATAAATCGACCTTATTAATTAAATAATCTGGTTGGTGATAATCTTTTAGGTATATTGCTTTTGGATTGCCTTCTTTCATATTTATGACTATTTTGATCGTTGTGAGTTTGAGTTAATATCCGCACAGAAAATATCTATCCATATAGTGTAATGATAAATTTAAATCCAATATACATAAATATTGCTGGCTATCGCTTCACGCCAATTGAAGATATTGACGATACTCTAATTCAGCTAAAAAGCCTGTGTGCTAATTTAGACATCAAAGGCTCTATCTACCTGGCTAGCGAAGGTATAAATATTGGAGTATCAGGAAATATCCTGGAGATTCAAACTTTTCGCTCACAACTCAATAAAGATGCACGTTTCTCAAATATGAGATTTCATGAGCTGTATAGTCTGTACCATCCTTACAAAAAAATCACCGTAAAAACTAAAACTGAACTAGTTCCAATAGAAGACAATACACTGAAAGTTGGTGATTTTGATCATCAATATTTACCTCCATTAGAGCTTAAAGAATGGCTTGACAGTGGTAAAGATTTTATTTTACTTGATATGCGTAACGAATTTGAATTTGAGCTTGGCACCTTTGACAAGGCTAAGCAGTTAAATCTAAGGCGCTTTAGAAAATTGCAGACTAAAGCAGATGAAATTAGCAAACTACCAACAGATAAACCAATTGTTACTTTTTGCACAGGCGGCATTCGTTGTGAAAAGGCAGCACCTTATCTTGAGAAGTTTGGCTTCGATAAAGTCTACCAACTAGAAGGTGGAATCATAGAGTATTTACGCCAAACAAAAGGCGCTCACTGGCATGGCAACTGTTTCGTATTTGATGACCGCGTGTCAATCAACAGTGATCTAGCTCCTGAGCATTTTAATTTATGCACTGACTGCCAACTCATTCTTAAAGATTCAGAAGTTGAATTCTGCACCTCATGTTTAAGCAACCATATCTCACAAGATGTCGTTATTTGATTTTTGTTTTAACTTCACAAGCAGTAAATTTAGAGATAAGGAAGAACAATTCTTACAAAGAGCATTTGCTGCTGATGTTAGTCATTTCTTAGTCGCAGGCTCTGATCAAGAAGATAGTCACTACGCTATTGAACTCGCTGAACGCTATCAACAAGGTATGTATGCAACTGCTGGGGTTCATCCACACTTGGCAAAAAATTGGCAAGACAATACGCAAGACTGTTTACGCACATTAGCTAAAAGTAAGCGTGTTAAAGCCATTGGAGAAGCAGGCCTAGATTATAATCGCAATTTCTCAACTCACGAACAGCAGCGGCACGCATTTCGTCAACAAATAGAATTATCCATCGAACTGCAAAAACCACTGTTCTTACATGAACGCGATGCGCACAAAGAATTTTTCTCTATCCTTAATGAGTATAAAAATGACTTAGGTCCAACTGTCGTACATTGTTTTACTGGTGAAGCCCAAGCATTAGAAAATTACTTAGCCATGGATTTATACATTGGCATTACGGGTTGGATTTGCGATGAAAGGCGTGGTGGTCATTTGCATTCTCTAGTCAGCATGATACCTGAAGACCGTCTATTAATAGAAACAGATGCTCCTTATCTATTTCCACGCACATTTCAGCCTAGACCAAAAAATATGACCAATGAACCAGCATATCTTCCACATATCGCAGAGCATATCGCCTACCATCGTGGGGATAGCTTCGAACAACTTTGTGACTATACAATGACCAACTCGTTACGCTTTTTAAGCATTGACGATTAGCATCAATGATTTTACAACGGAATTTATCAATATGAAGATTCAAACTGCTATTGAGGAAAAAATTAACGCCTCATTAACACCTCTATATCTGGAAGTGCTTAATGAAAGCAGCAATCATAATGTTCCGCCTGGTTCAGAGTCGCACTTCAAAGTGACAGTGGTGAGCAATGAATTTGATGGTAAAATGTTAATTGCGCGCCACCGTATTATTAATAAATTGCTAGCAGAAGAATTAGCAGGTGCTATCCATGCACTTTCAATACATTCATTTACCCCAGACGAATGGGCCGAAAAGAATCAGCAATCCCCTCAATCGCCCCCTTGCTTAGGCGGGGCTAAACGTGAACAACCAAACTAATTTACTAATATAAGCTGCTATGCACACAAGTGATGCTCAAGAAGAAATTGTACGCAGACTATTAGAATTACGCGTTGAACATAAAGATTTGGATGATGCCATTCATGCATTATCGCAAGCGGATTATGTAGATCAACTTCAGCTAAAACGCCTTAAAAAGCGTAAATTACACATTAAAGATACAATACAAAAACTAGAAAGCGGATTAATCCCCGATGTAGATGCTTAAGTAACTACTTGGCTATTTCTTCTAGAGCAGCAACCATTTTAGTTTCATCAATAGGAAAAGCAATTTCCACGCTAAATTTAAATTGCCGCCTTAACTTATCGAGGTGATTTTCAAATTCTTTTTCGTAAAGCACAATGAATTCAATTTGATCATTTGTTTGTGCAACTGCAATGATTGACTCAAGGCTACTAAGGCGATCTCTAAAAGTGTGTTGGTAATTAAATTCAGCGACAATCACATCAATCTTTTTTTTCTTCAGCAAAGATAATGCTTTACGCATTGAAGACTCTATGACAACGTCATAACCATATTGCTGATACAAATCTCGAAAGTCTGGGTAACCTCCAAGTTCAATTACAGCTAATAATAGTTTTTTACTCAATATCGGGTAATCTGAATAGCTCGTTCGTGATCCCGCGTTATCTCGCCTGTATGCAAGGAAAACTCACCACGCTTCCTATCCTCAAAATATAATTTTAGTGTTTCAGTAATAATAGGAAATGATAGGTCAGCCCAAGGAATATCTTGCTCGTCAACAAACTCTGTTTCTAAACTCTCAATACCTGATGAAGCTTTTCCATCAATCACATCTGCCTTAAACATGATATAAACCTGACTTATATGTGGCAGATTATAGATGGCAAATAATTCTAGATTTGACGTACGCGCTGTTGCTTCCTCGAACGTTTCTCGCGCAGCAGCTTCTTGTATTGTTTCGAAATTCTCCATAAACCCAGCAGGGAGTGTCCACGTGCCCAATTGAGGTTCGATAGCACGCTTACAAATCAATATTTTTTCCTGCCACTGCGCGACGCATCCAGTAACAATTTTTGGGTTCTCATAGAAAATAGCGCCGCATTTTGGACAGCAATGTCTTAAACGGTTATCACCATCTGGAATCTTATGTTCAATATCACTTGAACCGCAATTGCTGCAAAATTTCACGCTACTTGCCCCGACTCAATAAGAGAAATGATAAACAACTATTCGAGGTTAGAAAGGTATCATGCTATAGACATTTAATGAACCTTGCACAAGCAATAATTTAAAGCTGGTAAATATCTTTTATAGGAGTAGGTTTTCCAAAAATATAGCCTTGGCCGAAGTCAACGCCAATCACCTTAAGCGCTTTGATTATTTCAGGCTTTTCTACAAATTCTGCAATAGTTTTAATATTCATTGTTCGCGCGACATTTGTTATTGCTTGTACAGTGGCAAATTGAGTTGCATCATCTAGCATAGAAGAAACAAAAGAGCCATCAATCTTCACATTATCAACATCTAGTTTATTCAGGTAATTAAATGAACAATATCCAACACCAAAATCATCCAGAGAAAACTTATACCCAACTCCTTTCAATTTGCTAATGAAGTTTTGCGCTCGAGATATACTTTTAACCGCGACACTTTCTGTAATTTCAAAACAGATATGCTCAGTAGGAACTTGATGCTTATCAGTTAACTCCAGCAAGAATTTCTCAAAGGCAACACTAACTATAGAGTGACCGGAAAGATTAATCGATAAATTTGGAATTCTTACCTGAGCTTTCATTTTCTTGGATATATCTTCAAATACTTTCTCACATACCCACTGATCTATCCTTGTCGTCACCTCTAATGACTCTGCCGCAGTAATTAATTCTTGCGAGGAAACAAAGTCTTTTTTCTTATGATCAAATATTCGTAGCAAAATCTCATATGAGTAATGATCAGCTTGATCTTTAAGACAAACTATCGGTTGAGCAAATAATTCGAACTTATCATTTTGCAGGGCATCTTCAATCACCATTGCATAATGCATTTTGCCAGAATGATAAGCCATCATTGTGTCTTGAGTTGCTGAGCTATGCACACAATCACGCCCATTTTCTTGCGCTGATCTTAATGCTAGGTTTGCAGAGTATAATATCCCCTCTAATGTGGAAACATCCTCAGATATTGAAATCACACCTATTGATAATGTTATTTCTATTTGTTCACCGCCATAACTAAATTTATATTCTTTAACTTGCTCTCTTATGATTTCGCATAATTTAACACTATCATCAATATTGGTGTTTTTAAGAATAACTGCAAATTCATTATCTCCTAATCGACCTATAGTATTATTTTGTGGAATATAACGCTTAATAACATGAATTAATTCTTCAAGAACATAATTTCCTGCTTCATATCCATACTTTTCATTAACTACTTTGAAGCGATCAATATCTATAGTACAGACACAGCTTTCCTCTTCAAGATCAGTTCCAAGCAACCCTGATAACTGAGATACAAACGCCTCTCTATCAAGACAAATTTGTAGTTTAGCCTCTTGCGTATTATTTATTGTTTCTATGCATACAAAAAAATGAGGTTTTTTCAGAAACAGGCCTTTAGTTACAGTAAAGCGTAATGACGTCTCTGGCCGTTTTAACAATGAGACATATTGTGGAAGTTCTTCGAGCTTTTTTGTAATTGAATTTCGTAGCTCTGGAGTGTGAAAAAAACCTTTAATTGGCTCGCCAACTTTGGTCGATTGAATTATTTTCCTAAAAGCATCATTGGCATAAACAACCACACCATCACTCATTGAGAGAATTCCTACTGGCGTAGATAACTCTCCAGGGTCAATCGTAGGGTGGAGAGAACCTTCAGAGGCTTCTAATCTTTCAGCAATTTGATGCTCTGCTAATCCATCCATAGAAAATTATATTGGTTCCATTAATTCAAACATAGTCAATTTATTGACTAATAGAGGTGATCACAACCTGTTCCAGCTAACCGGTATGAATCTCGGAATAATAGGTTGTTAAATCATGCACTTAGTCATATACGCATTATTAGAACCAACCATATAGTTCAGTATTTTAGTCTACAGAGTCGACCGGACGTGATGGGTCTCTTATCCATTGACTCCAAGATCCTATAAATATTTTTGTCGGTGGCGCCCCTGCAACTGCTAGTGCAAGCAGGTTATGACACGCTGTTACCCCTGAACCACACATGTTAACTACATTAGTTAACGGCTGATCCTGAATAATATTAGCAAAGCGTTGATTGATAATATCTGGCGTCTCAAACAACCCTTCTTTAGTTAAATTCCCAGCAAATGGGAGATTATTTGCGCCTGGCACATGTCCTGGGACTGGATCTGTATTTTTGTCCTTGCCTGTAAAACGATCAGCCGCACGCGCATCTATTAGAGTAACTTTATTTGCTGCTAACTTAGTAATAACAGTCTGAATATCAACCAACCAATCCATCTTTGCGCTACCCGAGAACCCCCCCTCTGGGAATTCCACATCATCTTTACTCAGAGGTAATCCTTGTTGCGTCCACTGCTGCATTCCTCCATCTAAAACCGCTACTTTATCGTGTCCCATCCAGCGCATCATCCACCATAGTCTAGCCGCGAACGCACCCGAAATATCATCATAAGCAATTACCTGAGTATCATTATTTATACCCCATGCCTTTAATTGAGCTTGAAATACCCCAGCATCCGGCAAGGGATGACGCCCCGATGTTTCTGTCATAGCTGAAGATAACTGAGTATCCATGTCGGCAAATTGTGCTGACGGCAAATGGCCAGATTGATAACTTTTTAATCCTCCTTGTGGGTCTTTTAGACTGAATCGACAATCAAATACTCGTACATTATCTTGATCGATAATCGATTTAAGTTCATCAGCAGAAATAATTGTCTTGTATTCCATTTTTTTGCCTCCTTATATTAACCAAGCATTGTTATTTTTTTGCGTAAATGAAAGTATATTACATTAAGCTCTTACAAATTATTTTCTTCTTCTTCGAGTGCGATAGCCTTGCATATCAGACACCACTTTTTTATATGGGAATGATTCTATTTCATTATATTCAGTATAAAGCGCTTGAATAACACCAGTGATATTATCAACCTTATTATCATTTCTATTCTGCAAAACTCTTTGAATTCCAAGCAAGCCACCAAATTGAATTTTCACCCAAACTCCGTGAGGTACTTGAGTTAAATCATCTTCATATTCAAAAGAGTCTAGTCCCACTTGCTTTAATTTTTCATATACACATAAACATTGCTGTTGATGCTGATCAGATTGACAGGCTATATCCGGTCCTGCTCTACGAGTCACCAAATCTCCATATTGACAAGAAAATTCATTTGCTATTTGTGTCAACGCAAATACACACGCATCACCTATCATGTATTTTCCTCTTTTATTTCCTGCTTAATTGAAACCATACAGCTCATATCCTCATTACCCCTAACAGGCTCACTAAAGAATCGACGCATTAGCACATGTTTCTTGCGACAGACATTTTCAAACAACTTTGTAGCTGGCGCTGGCGCACTTACATACACATCGTGGCATGATAGATCTTCATATGCTTGCATCGCTTGCATAATGTAGGCTTCTACAGTGGCGCATCCATGCTGAGGATCATCTGATAATTGTTTTATCGATTCACCCAGTGCAATACCCGTGTAATTAAAATGATCAAATGCATCAGCCCATGAACGGCAAAGATTGTGCATATACAACCCATCACTTCCACAAGACATCCAAATTAAATGAATATCTAGCTCTTGTTCTTGTGCGGTAATATGTTCCAACAAACTTTTTATCGCGGCAAAACCAGTATCAAATGCAAACAAGATAACTGGTCTGTTAGCATTTTCATCATAAACAAATTCACCAAGTGGCCCACGTAAATCCAGGGTATCTCCTATCCTCATCTTATCAGCAACTTGCACTGACATTGGATCATTACTACTGACTCTTAGATGTAATTCAATCAATCTATCTTCACAAGGACAACTAGCAATAGAAAAACGACTTTTACCAATATTTTCTAAGCTAATCTCAACATATTGTCCCGCCATAAAACGTAATCGATTAGTGCGAGGAGTCTGGACTATTAAGCGAAATACTTCGTTTGCTAACTCCTCAACCTTTCTGACCTTTACATTTAATCTCTGCAAAGGAATATCCAAAACAGTATTAGCTACCAATGCATCTATAACAACATCATCCTTAACAGCGCATACACATGTAAGCATATGTCCTTGGAGTTTTTCTGCTTCAGGAATTACAAATTCACGAGGTTTTATTTCATCAATATTACCACTAACTAAACGTGCCTGGCACAATCCACAAGTACCACTACTACAACCATAGTTAATTGACACGCCTGCACGAATAGCTGCTTCGAGAATAGTCTCATTCTCTTGCACCATGAATGTTTGTTTATTACTACAAAGAGTAACTTTGTGTTCCATAACGATCACTCACGCAATTTCACCATCTTAGTGCTACAGATATACCTTCCAGCCCCAATCAAATCGACTATAGAATTATTAAACGCTAAAGTGCTTGTTATGCGTATATTCTCATTCAGAAATTTTAGGGTTTTAGTCCTACTAATTACTCTGGCGACTGTAGCACTTTACGTCAAAGACCAGAAACTGGTGACTCAAGGCTGGTATAAAACTCTTGATATTGTAGTTTATCCTATCAATCCGACAAATAGCCCAATAGTCAAAAGATATATTGATTCATTAACATCAGACAGCTTTTCGCGAATAGACAAACTTATTAAACGTGAAAGCAAAAAGTACAATATAGTCTCTAGTGTTCCAACGAAAACAAGATTAGGCAGAACTCTTACAATTATCCCTCCAGACTCTCCTGAATTGGGCAGTGGAACACTCGATATAATTCTTTGGAGTCTGAAACTTCGAATATGGCTTTGGCAAAATGCACCTGATGAAGTAAATGATAAACACTTAATCCGAATGTTTGTTTTGTATCATGATCCCTCAATTATTACTGAGTTAAAACACTCAGTTGGCTTACAGAAAGGCTTAGTCGGCATTGTTAATGCATATGGCATCAAGTCACAATCAGTGCAAAACAGCATCGTCATTACACATGAATTTCTACATACTGTTGGTGCCAGTGATAAATATGATGAGTTTGGAAATCCTGTCTTTCCTGATGGATTAGGCAACCCAAACCAAACGCCATTATACCCACAAAAGAAGACAGAAATTATGGCTGGAAGACGTGCACTCAGTGCTTCCCATTCTGAAATGCCAAATAGTTTCAAAAGAATTGTAATAGGAGAAAAAACAGCACGAGAAATCGGCTGGCTGAGTGATATATAATGCTCGGAATGCGTACTCATCATCAGAAAATAGATAATTATATTACTAAAGATGGCTCTACTATCCGTGAGCTCATGCATCCAGACACCCACGCCAATAGCAATCAAAGCCTTGCAGAAGCCACTGTCCCCATCGGCATTGAAACTGAACTACATTTGCATAGAAAGTCTGAAGAAATTTATCATATCACCCAGGGAGAAGGGCTAATGTCTCTAGGTGAAAAACAATTTCAAGTAAATATCGGCGATACGATATGCATTCCACCAAATACGCCTCATCAAATTTCAAATACTGGCGCTAATGATCTAATATTTCTCTGTGCTTGTAGCCCGGCTTACTCCCATGAAGATACGATTATCATTAAACCTTAACTCTAAATACAAAAAGAAATATCCGTGTGCAAAAAAATCAATCTTAATCATTTAATAAAGAAATCTGAAATCGCAATTGGCGTACTATCTGACACTCATAACGAACTTAACGACATTGTTGTTAACTCTTTAAAGAATTGCGATGCAATTATACATGCTGGCGATATTGGTGATGCTGACATTCTTGAAAACTTAAATACACATGCCGATCACGTTTTTCCAGTAAGAGGGAATAACGATACAGAAGAAAAGTGGCCGGCGCATGATCTGCTTGCTTTGGCAGAGATTCCGGATAACCTTGAATTATCTTTTGACAATAAAGTTATTGCCGTTACCCACGGACATCAATTCTATAAAGTTGAAACTCGTCACGATAAGCTAAGAGATCAATTTCCACACGCCGATATCATTGTATACGGGCATAGTCATCGCATAGTATGCGATCAACAACAAGAACCCTGGGTAATCAACCCTGGCGCTGGAGGCTATACGCGTACCTTTGGTGGTGCATCTTGTATGATATTAAAATACAAAAACAAAAAATGGGACGTACAAAAGTTTCGTATTGAACAATAGAGACTTAATGTAGCTCGCCTTGAATAATTTCACCATCAGGATGCAGCAAAGACAAATACTCAATTTTATTACTGAATTCAACAGCAACGCCATTGTAGCGATCAGCACCATTGATACTGAATTCAAATACATAAAAACGACGCAACCTAAGGCGTCCATTTTTTCTTGCAGGAAATACTTTATTCAAATGAATGGATTGATCTAGCATCTGCACGTGATTTTGCATACAAAATGAATGACATCGTTTCATAGCAAATTCACGTGAACGCAACCCATCAATCCAGAACCATACACCTAATGCAATAACAGCTAGTATTATAAAAACATCCAATGTTTTTGCATTAGCCTAGTGCGTTAAAAATTGTATCTCTAATTTCATCAACCTTACCGATACCATCAACTTTCACATATTGTGGTGCTTTGGCTTCACCGCTACTTGCCCAGGAAGAATAATATTGAATCAACGGCTCAGTTTGCTCATGATAAATACGTAGTCGTTCGCGTACAGTATCTTCTTTATCATCATCTCGTTGAACCAAGTCTTCTCCAGTAACGTCATCTTTACCATCCACTTTAGGTGGATTGTAAATCACATGGTAAGTTCTTCCTGAAGCAAGGTGAGCACGGCGCCCGCTCATACGTTTTATAATTTCTTCGTCATCAACATCAATCTCCACAACAAAATCAATATCAACGCCTTGGGTTTTAAGCGAATCTGCCTGAGCTAAGGTGCGTGGAAATCCATCGAACAAAAATCCTTTTGCACAATCATCTTGCTGAATTCTCTCTTTCACCAGACCAAGAATTATCTCGTCAGAAACAAGCCCACCTGAATCCATAACTTTTTTTGCTTCTATACCTAAAGGTGTACCTGCTTTGACTGCTGCTCTGAGCATATCACCAGTGGATATTTGCGGTATTCCATAACGCTCGGTAATGTATGTTGCTTGAGTTCCTTTCCCGGCCCCTGGCCCACCTAATAAGATTGCACGCATTGGTATATACTCCTACTTAAATTATTTTTCTAAAAGACTATTTTGACACACACTGTTGCAGTAACCCACCGTATTAAACAAATTTACTCTAGTATCAATGTCATCAATCACCAATATTCATAGTGACAACACTCCCCTCCAAAATACACATTGGCTGCTACGGTTAGAGCATGTAATTTTGTTGTTACTGACACCAGCAACATTTAACTTCAATCATCTATTCATAAGGCAAATCAAATGAGTAAAAAAAATGCTTTTTATGCCCAATCTGGCGGCGTCACTTCAGTTATAAATGCCACTGCATGCGGATTAATTGAAACAGCACGTAAAAATAAAGATAAAATCGGCAAAGTTTATGCTGGCCGAAACGGAATTATCGGTGCACTCACTGAAGACTTAATAGACACTTCAAAAGAATCCGCGCGTTCCATAGCCGCTCTACGCCATACTCCTTCAGGGGCATTTGGTTCTTGTCGCTACAAATTAAAAAGCTTAGAAGAAAATCGCGCTCAATATGAAAGACTCATCGAAGTGTTTAAAGCACACAATATTGGCTACTTCTTCTACAATGGTGGAGGAGACTCTCAAGACACATCCCACAAGGTTTCGCAGCTCAGCAAAGCCATGGGTTACCCAATTCAGTGCATAGGTATTCCTAAGACTGTTGATAACGACTTACCGATTACTGATTGCTGCCCAGGATTTGGCTCCGTCGCAAAATATGTTGCGGTATCAATTCGTGAAGCCGGCTTCGATGTTGCCTCAATGGCAAAGACTTCTACCAAAGTTTTTGTCATGGAAGTCATGGGACGTCATGCCGGATGGATTGCTGCAGCAGGTGGATTAGCCGCTGAAAAAGAAGGTGATTCACCGCATATTATTTTATTTCCTGAAATACCTTTTCGAAAAACTACATTCTTAAAGCGTGTCAAAGAATGTGTTAAGAAATATGGTTACTGCGCAATTGTTGTTTCCGAAGGTGCAGCCTACAAAGATGGAACATTCCTCGCAGACGCAGGAAGTGTAGATGCCTTTGGACACAAACAATTAGGCGGTGTCGCACCAGTAGTGGCTCAGATGATTAAAGACGCCACTGGCTACAAATACCATTGGGCTGTAGCAGATTATTTACAACGTGCTGCTCGTCATATCGCTTCTAAAACAGATGTTGACCAAGCTTATGCCGTTGGTAAAGCCGCGGTTGAATTTGCACTGCAAGGCAAAACCGCAATCATGCCCACGATTGTTCGCGTATCTAATGATCCATATAAATGGAAGATTGGCCATACATCATTAGCACGTGTTGCCAATGTAGAGAAAATGATGCCTGCCAGCTACATTACCAAAGATGGATTTGGTATTACGAAACGCTGCCGAACCTATTTAGCACCGCTCATTAAGGGCGAAGACTACCCACCTTATAAAAATGGCTTACCTCAATATGTTGAACTGAAAAATGTACCGGTTCGCAAGAAGCTCAACACTGACTTTAAAATTTAGCGAATAAATAAATGAGAGAAGTCGATAGATTAATTCAGGAAGAAAAAGCCAAGATCGTAGCTGAAACTGCAAAGATTTCATGGAGAGAACTAGAAAAGTTTTATGCCCAAGGAAAACTAATTCTAGTTAGCGAGACATTGAATCTAGTTGATGTCGGTTATTCAATTTCACTCGATGATGCCTCTAAGATCATCGAGTGGATGGAAGAAGGCTTACTTGTCAAAGAATTTAATAATCAAGCCAAAGCTTGGCATAAAGAAGATGCTGAGGTTTGGAGTGTAGTTGTACACCCATGGGTATTAGTACAAGCAATTAAACCTGCTACTGCCGAATAGATAACTTGCCGTCTTCGTGTGTGACTGAAAGATTTCTTAGGAATGACATTCCTAGCAAAATCTCTTCACCATCCATGTGAGGATTAATATCGGCTCTTACATTATATAAAGTGATATCACCCAGACTAATACGATCTAATACTGTCGAGTAAACAGTAATATTACCGTTCGCTGTTATCGCTGTCATAGCACTTCCCTTTTTCAGCCCTACTCTATTCGCGACCCTCTCAGGCACTGATACAAAACTCGCGCCTGTATCTACCAAGAAAACAACTGGTTCATTGTTAATTTTCCCACTAGCGACATAATGGCCATGAGTACTACTTTGCAGTACTACTTGTTTGCCGCCGTTTTCTAACACTTGTGTGCTCAGGTTTTTGTTGGGATTACGTTTATTATCCAGCACGTTGGTGAACAGCAGTGTCAGCAAGCCAATTGCTGCAATCCATGACATTACTATCATCCACTTGCCTGCTGCCGCACTGAAATTGTGTTCTTGATTACTCACTAAGCAAATATTCTCAACTCTTTGCCCATCAATTTTCATTATAGTCATGCACTAGAATGGCTATGGTATGAGACAAGATAAGCTGTCTTAGATTCCCGCTTTCGCGCGAATCTAAGTACAGTTTATAAACTCACTGAACGCAACTGTTCAGCAGCATCTTCTGGGCTAACAGTGCTAACAAACAAGCCAGAACCCAATTCAAACCCAGTAGGAATACTTGTACGCGGGCATATTTCCAAATGCCAAATATAACTATCGACACAGTCTTGCCATTCAGGTGAATGCGGCAATGAGTGCAAAAAGAAATTGTATTGAACACCGCCTAAAACATGATTAAGTCTTTGCATAGTATGTTTAAGTACAATTGCAAAATCATTTAAATGTTCATCCTTAATGTCCAGAAAATCTGCCTGATCAAATAACGGAAGTATTTGCACTTCCCATTCAAAACGACTTGCAAATGGTTTTACTGCAATAAAGTATTCTCCACGTTCTATAATGTATTGCCCAACATTTACTTTTCGCCTCACTTCACCAGATTCACGATCATATATCGTGGCTTCAAAAGTGAGTGCCTCATCTATCAGTGTATGAAAAATATTTTGATTATATTTTTCATAATACTGGCGCGTATAGTTTAGTTCGTTGACTACATTCTCAGGCACCACAGGCATGGCAACAATTTGACTATGCGTATGTGCAATACTTGCACCTGCTGCTGCACCAAAATTTTTAAACACTAATACATATTTAATTCGCGTATCACTCGCATAAATCTCTTGCATGCGATCACGAAACATTGCAAATATTCCAGCAATGTGGCTTACCTCCATATCGCTCACACGAATACCATGATTAGGGTGATCAATGACGACTTCATGTCGACCATAACCATCAATCACTTTTTGCAAACCAAAATTAAGCGCATTACCACTTTGCTGCGGACTCAGCACCGGAAACAAATTTTCTACCACTCGTACTTGCCAGTCTGTTGGTGTTGGCCAAGCTGCTATAGTCGGTGGCGTCATTTCTTCGTTGCCTGTACAAAAAGGACATTTTTCTACATGTTCCCGCTCATCACGCTCGACTGGTGCTTCTTCTTTTCTTGGCCGCAATCCTCGCGCGGTAGAAACTAAAACAGATTCTGACGGGACAATGGGATTAATTCTAATCTCACGAATACTTTGACTGTCATCATCACTCATCCATTTCTCCAATGTTGTAAATTACCTTTAAAAGACTTCGTATGAATTACTGTAGTTAATATCATTAACATACAGCCGCGCATATAGCTCCTATTATCACTCTTGATCATCAACATCCAAAATAGGATGAACTTATAGAATGCAAAGTTAAATCTATTTGCTTGTTAAAACTCAGGCTCTAGCACTACTAAAAACATTTTAGTTATATACAAGCACTCTTTAAGTGCATTGATACAGGTCAATGACATTCTACTAGCGTCTAAATACACTGAACTTATAAATTTTAATTCAGCCCAATACCATGACTATTCAAACACTCTTAAAAGTTGCAACTAGCTTTCTTTGTTTAATAATTTTAACTAACACTGCTTATGCCAATGATCATGATCGTTGGATTGTTAGATTTCGTGCCATCAGTGTAGCCCCCGATGACAGTAGTGGTGACATCGCTGTCAATGGCAGCGCGGTTAGCGGTAGCGGGGTTGGCGTTGATGAAGATATTGTCCCTGAGCTTGATATCACATATATGTTCACAAAGCATATCGGCCTAGAATTAATCCTTGCTACTTCTAATCATAATGTCACTGCACGTGGATCACTAGGCTCACTTGGCAAAGTTATCAATACCGATGTGCTTCCTCCCACGCTTACATTGCAATACCATTTCAATCCTACAGGCATTATTCGTCCATATGCAGGTATAGGAGTTAACTACACTAAATTTTACGATGAAAAGGTAAGAGGGCCATTAGATATTTCTGGCTCTGATATTCGCTTGGAAAGTTCTTGGGGTTTAGCTGCGCAATTAGGCATTGACTATATGATAAAAGAAAACTGGTTTATCAATGCTGACATAAAATATCTTAAAATCGACAGTACCGCAAAATTTCATAATACACCTAGCTCGTCTGGGAATGTCGAAGTTGATGTAGATATAAACCCCATAGTAGTTGGACTTGGCTTTGGCAAAAGATTTTAAAGCTTGATCTTGATCAAGTTATTGTATTAACAAAACTATTTGATCAAACCTTTACTTGATATACATCATTTCTAATTAACGATGCAGGCTCCAATATAGACGCACAAGTTACACAATAATATATTTTAGGAGTTATTCAAATGCATACGTTTTTAGTAAATATCAGATATTTTTTCACACCGAGTTTAATATTTTTAGCACTTCTAGGTGTGGTTCTTGGGGGCAATTGGGTCTGGTTAGGTGTTGCTTTATTTGCAGCGGCAATTGTTGTAGACACACTTACCAGTGTAATCCCAAGTATTCACGCAGAACCTGCCGGTCGCGATGATGATGGTGAAACTATCGGTAAGCCATGGCTACTTAAAGGGATGATGTGGGCGCAATACCCCATATTTGTTGCATTACAGCTAGCGCTAGTCTGGCGAGTCTATGAATTTTCCACAGGCACACCAATTGG